>JAKBAL010000228.1 GCA_021809225.1 Pseudomonadota bacterium
TGAGTTGAGCTTCCCTTTGCTTCTTAAGAGCCTCAGCTTCCTTTTGTTTCTTAAGAGTTTCAGCTTCCCTTTGCTTCTTAAGAGCCTCTGTCTTGAGTTGAGCTTCCCTTTGCTTCTTAAGAGCTTCTATCTTGAGTTGAGCTTCCTTTTGCTTCTTAAGAACTTCAGCTTCCCTTTGCTTCTTAAGAACCTCTATCTTGAGTTGAGCTTCTCTTTGCTTCTTAAGAGCTTCAGCTTCCTTTTGCTTTTTAAGAACTTCAGCTTCCTTTTGCTTTTTAAGAACTTCAGCTTCCTTTTGCTTTTTAAGAACTTCAGCTTCCTTTTGCTTATTAAGAGCTTCTATCTTGAGTTGAGCTTCCCTTTGCTTCTTAAGAGCCTCAGCTTCCTTTTGTTTCTTAAGAGTTTCAGCTTCCCTTTGCTTCTTAAGAACCTCTATCTTGAGTTGAGATTCTCTTTGCTTCTTAAGAGCTTCTGTCTTGAATTGAATTGCTGTCTTCTGTTGACGTTTTAACTGAGTTTGGGTACGAGTTTTTTGAACGATTCTCTTCGGAACAGATGCTCTCTTAGGAGCAGAGGGGACCTTCGAAGAAAGCTTCTGACGTAAAGGAGCGGTAACTGCTTTATTTCTTGGTAGTCGCGGCTTTTTTAAAACGCTTTTTCTACTTTTTTTTGTGTAAATAATTTGTGATTTTATCTTTCCCGGAGCAAGAATTTGCTTTGAAGAATTCTTCTTTTTGCTTACTCGTGGTTGCTTTCTCTGCGTCACCTTTGCTTCTGCAGGTGTTCCGGTGCTAATGAAAATGTTTCCTATGGTGAGAGAAAAAATTAATGAAGTCATTAAAATTTTTCTTTTAACTATGCCCTTTAACATCGCAATGCTTCCACTCTTATATAAATCACAGGAAAAACCAATCTTACTTTTTGAGAAGTAATGATTTTTTCTGAAAAAGCAAGTGTAATTTTAAAAATTTTTTTCCTATGATGGAGAAGACGAAGGTTAAATAGGAGAAAAGTTAAGTTGTGTAAAAATTAAGAAAGAATTAATGTGTAAAATAGATTTTACATCAAGTCCGCACGTTATACACAGAGAAGATTTGTCTTTTTTTTTCGAATTTCTCGTCAAGAAAGTTCTTCTTTCAAGGCGATAAGATTTTATCTTTACTTTAAAAAATGATTGTGAATCAAAGTGTTAATTTTTCCTGCCTAAAAATGCATCATTTCAACCTAAGTGAAGATTTGGGCTTCATAATTTCCCCTCTCTTTCTCCCTATCCACAAAGTTATCCACAAGATCCGTGGATAGATTAACAAATGGTTAATTGTTTCCACTTTCTAAGCCTATTGTCTCAAGTTCATAACCGCTCTTAGTGAGCTCATCATAGATAGGTTTCGGATTGGAATAAGCTCATCTTGTTTGAAGATAGTCTATACCTGGGTTTCTTCCCCCTGTAAAAATAAAGAGAAAGCAACCCAGAAGCCCCTGAGTTTGTTAGGTGATTTTTCATATCCTGTTGCTGTCTCTCATGAAGAAAGGTCATGATGAATTTACTTTATCTCAGCTAGAGAAAAAGTGTAGAATTAACATAATTTTAGATAACTTTTAATCATAGCAACGCGTCAAAGGGGTATCGGTAAATATGGAAATATTCATAAAAAATAGTCCTTGGTACTTAGAATTATATTCCCTTCTAAAGATGTTTCTTGCCTTAATTGCAGGAGGAACAATTGGTTGGGAGAGAGAAAATGTTGGTAAAGAAGCTGGCATTCGAACCTTTGGTTTTATTTGTGTTGGGGCGTGTGCTTATTCGGTTTTATCCTTACTTTTTTCTCCTGATTCGGCATCCCGCATTGTTGCAAATGTGGTTGTTGGCATTGGCTTTCTTGCGGGAGGAGTCATTTTTCGTTCCAATGGAGTGGATAAATCGTCTCACGGCTTGACAACGGCTTCTTCTCTTTGGGTGACGGCAACAATTGGCGTTATGATTGGCTTTGAGATGTATATCTTAGCGGTTGGTCTGACCATATTAACCTTGTTGACCTTACACTTGCCTTCATCAAAAATCTGGATTTATTTATCTAAAAAGCACTTGAAGTTAACCTTACTCTAACCTGAGCTCAACGTAAGAAATTAAAAAAGACCTTGAAAATCAAAAAGTTATCCTCGCGGAGGCGAGGATTCAGGAAAATATTGAGAAAAGAAGGTATTTATGATGAAAACCAATAAAAATAGTATAAAGGCACTATTTTACCCTCGCCTCCGCAAGAACAAACTGGTGGGTCGTTAGCGCGTCTACTACACCGAATATAGGTTACTCTAAAAATTGTTCCCTCAGAATACGCTCATCTAGATTATGATCATGATCAAAAAGGAGTGTCACATAATGAGCTTTGGATTGAGAAATCGATACAGAAGTCACATCGCGGATTTCCGTAAAGTCTGCAACGGCACTCACAGGACGTTTTTGAGGCTCGAGAATCGTAAATGTAACGTGGGCATTTTCGGGAAGAAGGGCCCCTTTCCATCGGCGTGGACTAAATGCACTGATGGTGGTCAAGGCTAATAAGGGGGCTCCTAAGGGGATAATAGGCCCATGGGCTGAAAGGTTGTAAGCTGTGCTACCTGCTGGTGTTGCCACCAGGATTCCATCGCAGATAAGTTCTGATAGGCGGACAACTTCATCAACCGTAATTTGAATTTTAGCGGCTTGGCGGGTTTCTCGAAGCAATGACACCTCATTAAAAGCTAAAGCTTTTTTCCTATCCCCGCCATTTTGATGAACCGTCATTTCAAGAGGATAAAGGGGGGTGGATTTGGCGTTTTTAAGGCGATTTAAAAGATCCTGCGGTGAGAAGTCATTCATCAAGAATCCCACACTTCCGCAATGAATTCCATAAAGAAGAATATGTGAATCAAGGTAAGCATGCATGGTCTCTAGCATAAAACCACCCCCCCCTAAAGCGATCAGCACTTCAGCCTCTGAGGGATCAACGGGAGGAAATAAAGCCTCAAGCGTGCCTTTGGCCTGAAGAGCTTCGGGAGTGGAAGAGGAAAGGAAAGCAATCTTAGTCATAATGGGATCTCGTTGATCATTTAGATCAGTGTGAGAGTCTTTAGACAAAGGGTCAAGAGAGATCTTTGAACGGGCGTGTCAAATTTTTTACGGCTCATCCATACGCCAAAGGCCTAAATCCATGGTCGTTTCTTTTCCAACGAGGGGGTAGCTTTTTTTAATCCATTGATCAGCGGCTTCTCTACCAACCTCTTTGACTTCACATAAGAAGGACCAGTCTGTATTGAACTTGCTATCTGCCCCTAAGGTTTTCATGAACTCTTCATTCTGAATGCTATGAAGGCGTATATCCGCAAATGGATTTTCTGAAGACAGATGTTTAGAGAGGGCTTGAATTTGAAGAATACTACGTATTTCTCGCATAAGAGTCGTATTAAAGGTAACTTCATTTTGACGATCAAGGATTTCTTTTGGCGTTTTGGGAACGCCCCTATGGCAAATAGCGTTAATGGGAACAATGATAATATCTTTTGAAACACAATTATAAATAAGGGATTCTAATGCCGGATTTCCTATATATCCTCCATCCCAATAATAGCGCCCTTTCCATTTAACGGCTTGAGAGATGGTCGGAAGACAAGCGGAAGCGAGAAGAGCTTCCTCACATAATTCATCATTGTGAAACACTTTTAACGTGTTGGTCTCAACATTTGTTGCACCTATAAAAAGTTTAATCTTTTTTGTATTGTAGAGCACCTCAAAATCAATATGCTTACGAATGATCTCTTGCAGAGGGCTATAATTAAAAGGGTTTAGCTGATAAGGGGATAAAATTTGTGAAAGGAAATTCATCCAGACATGGCTCGGAGACCAACCCAGAAGGTTGTTTTTAAAAGGTGAGCTCCACACCTGAGTGGGGTTAAGGGCATCTGCGGATTTAGAGATCGCCCGCCAAAATTCATAAAGACTTTTCCTTGCTCCCTCATGCCCACCTTTGATGGAGCCACAGGCAAGTGCGGCTGCGTTCATGGCCCCCGCACTTGTGCCACTGATGCCTTCAATATGAAGGGTCTCTTCTTCTAAAAGTCGATCAAGAACTCCTCAGGTGAAAGCTCCTTGTGCTCCTCCTCCTTGCAAGGCAAGATTAACCGTAATCTTCTTAGGAGGTTTTTCTTTTGTTGTCATTTTGTTCCCCTGCTTTTATCCACAGGCATAAGACATAAAACCATTTCTTGAAACTGCGGTCTTATGCTTTTATAAAGGGAAACACTTAAGCTTTGGTTAAGAGATATTGGGTAAAGAGTCAGTTTTCTTAAAAATTAACAAAGGGGCTTATAATGAGGTATTGTGTAACGTTAACAGCTATCATGCTTTCCTTAATGTCTGAATGCCATGCCGTAAGGATTGAAGCAAGGCTTAGTGATAATGAGCCTGATGATTCTCGAGTGTTTGAAATTCGCCTCCCGAATAACTGGACGACATGGAAAGCTCTTGGAAAGCCTGATGAAACGGGTACGATTTCTGTTGATGAGGATTTTTCTGCTGATCTTTTAAAGAAAGATTATATCAAGATAAAATACAAGTTGCCTGGTCAAAAGAAAAAACAAGTTGAGGTAATTAGAATAGAGAAACCTGACAACTTAGAAAAATTAACTTTAGTTCTATCCCCTTCTAAGGATAGGACGACTGCAGACTATGAGTGTCATGTTGAAAGATTTTATAAACGTCCAAAAGTATCGGCCATTTTTACTGAAATGTGCCCACAAATGGAAGTGGTCAATTTTATCTTTCCGAATGGTGAGGAAAAAGACATCCACCATTCTTGGTTTGTCGTGAGAGATAAGGTAA
>JAKBAL010000229.1 GCA_021809225.1 Pseudomonadota bacterium
AAAAAGATTAGAAAAGGACCAAAAAATGAAACAAATCACAACTCGGGATTTGAAAGAATCCATCACCCTTCTTTTGTCTCAAAGGTACGATGATGAAGAGGGCGGCTGGCGGGAAGAGTGGGAGAAAGGCCCTCACCTTTGGGGGGCTCTCTGCCCATTAACAGGAAACAAAGAATCTTCAAAAGAAGACACAGCTTATTATCAGATTGTGATAAGAGCAGAGATAAATCTTCCTTCAAAAACAGCGTTTTTATGGCATCTTCATCCGCAATCAAAACACTTATCTGTGGTTAGCACGCCAGTCCTCATTCAAAATAATCAGTTTTTGTTTATGACAGCTAGGGAGGAAGAAAATGCGTAATTTTTTAATTGATCTAAGGACATCCTTAGGGGAAGTCTGTCCAACTTTCCTTCAAGTCCCCCCAAAATCAACATATCCTTATATCACAATTGAACCAGGACAAAGTCTTCAAGGCCTTCCCTGGGGTTCCACCATCCTCACCCTAACGATAAAAATTTGGAGTTGTTATGCTGGGACTCGAGAAATTTTAAAACTCGCAAAATGTGTTGAAACTCGCCTCCAAAAATATACACCCAATAGCTTTGAGGTCAGCTTAAAGATTCTGGAAAGTACACTCGTACTTCTAAGCGATGGAAAGACCCGTGTTCACTCCTTTCGATTGAAAGCTCGACTTCGGAGAAATCACCAATGAATGAAACAGATTTAACTTTGGAAATTGTAGGAATTGGCAATTCTCTTCCTCCCTTTTCAGCCCGGGAATGCACTCAGATCCTTACCCCCATTCCTGAGGGAACTTTGCGACGCACCATTAACGGAATCCTTGTCTGTACCGGAAATAGGGCACATAGGAAATTTCAGTCAACCCTTTCCTGCAAAGATAAGGCTGCCCCTGCACTTGGCGGCGTTTGGAAGGGATCTCTTCTGAAAGTAGGATGTATGCAATCTCTAACCCAAGCCGTCCCCCATGGAACCTTGCGAATCCAATTGGAGAGAGAGGCGGTTACTCTTCATTTGTATGAAGAGTCGGGAAAATTGTGGCAGTTAGAAAAAGATGAAAATCGATTTGTTTTGATCCCTTTCGACTTTCCAGGAGGGTTTATCACCTACCGTCCCTTGCTTTTGATGGTTGTCAGAAATTACCATCTGGAAACAGATGAGTGGGGAGCTACGGTGGGGTGGAAGTTAGAATTGGAGGAACAGTGACGCAGTGTAGCAGAAGAGCAGAAGAGCAGAAGAGCAGTGTTTACAATGAAGGTAAGTTTCAAGAAATTACTATTGATTTACCCAACTTGCAAAGACAAAATAAATCGTCATTGCGAGGCCCCAAAGGGGCCGCGGCAATCCAGGGAAACATAAGGTCGTGAAACAACCAGCAATTTACATTATGGCTAACAAATGTAGTGGAACGCTCTACACGGGCGTTACATCTAACTTAATTCAACGTGTATTCCAGCATAAAAATGAGATTACCCTCGGCTTTACTCATCGTTACGCATGTAAGATGCTCGTTTACTATGAGCTTTTTGACAACATGGAAAACGCTATCTTTCGAGAAAAGCAGATAAAGGCTGGATCCAGAAAAGCAAAGCTAAAACTTATTGAAGGTATAAATCCAGAATGGAATGACCTATATAACTCTATTCTTTAAAGGCCCTGGATTGCTTCGCTTCGCTCGCAATGACGGGAGCGGGGTATCGTCATTGCTAGGCCCAAAAGGGCCGCGGCAATCCAGTCTTCCTTACATAAAACATGTCTTCTGCGTCACTGCTTAAGCTGCTTTCTTAAGCTCTAGCTCTTCCCGTACAGATTTCTTTTTCTGCTGGCGTGTTTCATAGAAAGCAATATAAAGGGTGGCAGGGATAATGATACCCGCTCCTAATAGGGTACTTATAGTTGGGAACTCTTGGAAAATAACCAACCCAAAAATGCCAGATAAAATCAACTCAAAATATTTGAAAGGCTGTAAAGCAGAGACTTCTGTCGCTGCATAAGCTTTTAGGAGACAGAATAAAATTAAGCTTCCCCCAGCGCCCAAAAGTAAGAGGAAGGAAAGCTCCTGGAAGGTAGGTGTTTGCCATGTTAAAGCAGCAGGAATAAACCCAAGGATAGCTGTTCCAAGGGCCGAGTAAAACAGCATGGATAAAAGGGTTTCATCCTCAGTTAAAAGCTTTTTATTAATGATATCAAGAATAGCAAACATAATTGTTGAACATACAAGCGCAAGGGCCATCGGATTAAAAGTATCCCCCGTGGGATGCAAAGCCACAAGAATCCCCATAAAACCAAAGAGAGTGGCGAACCATCTCTGCCAACCCACCTGTTCTTTTAAAAAGATTTTAGCCAGGGGCAATACAAAAAAGGGTGTGGTAAATGCTAATGTGGTGGCCAGCGTTAACGGAAGAGCTGCAACACCGTAGCACCAGGGGGCTATGGCTAACATCAACAGCAAAGCCCGGATACATTGGGCACCAGGGTAGCGCGTTATAAAAGCTGCTCTGCCCCGCATCGCCATAAAAGGCAAAAGCACAAGTGTGCTGAAGAAAAAGCGAAAAAAGGCAACTTCGAAGCCTGATAAGCGGCTCCCTACATGTTTTATGAGAATATCATTTGAGTTGCTAATTAAACAGACGACGAGCATCCAGAAAATCCCCTGGAGATAGCCTTTTGAGTTAAACCAAGAACTTTGAAATGCCACAGAAAAACCTCTACGCGTTAGTGAATTAGCTCTCTAGATCTAATGATGCTTGTCTCTTTCGTCAACACTTTTGTTTTTTAAGGAGGTAAAGAATGAACATTTACTTAACATGGTCCTCTGCTTTTCTTTCTAAAAAAGACAATATTTCTATTTTTGATTTAGAAATTTCTCAAGAAGAAAATAGCTTTGCGAAGGCGCATCTCATTATTGATGCCTTGTCTTCCCTTCCACACCCTGGAACAGAAGGGGCCATTCGGGGAGAAGACAACGAGATTTTCTTTCAAGGATCCCTTGTGGGAACGCCCATCAAAATGGAAGGGAACTTTGCGGAAATTGAACTGATCGCAAGACCATACGACTTCCTTCAAAAGAGTACGGCTTTACAAAAAGAAAACCGTAACCCTCCCTATTGGGATGAGCTATGGATCCGATCAGAGCATCACAACGACTTTCAAGAAGTACAAGATGTACGGACATCATCCTTATATTGTGACCGACGAACGGGCGAGCTTTCCCTTTCTGATTGGTTTGAGGGAAAGCAAAACATTTCTCTACAGCAAGGTTTTTTTCCTGACAGTCTTCAATCAAAAATCGTTGGAGAACCCCTTAAAGCGTGCACCGTCAAGGTACATGCCCATTGGATTCAATCGGAAAGCGGAATTTCAAATGTGAGTTCTTTCATCAGCAAAGCTTTCCCTCATTTTAAAGTGAGCACCTATACCCAAAATTCCCTTTTAAAAAAATGGCCTGAATCCGGACAACGGCTTGGAAAATCCGGGTTATGGGTGATTAAAAGCGAGCTGAAACCCATGTTTCCAACGTCGCCTCTTTATCCCCATTTCTCAAAAGCGATCCCCCTTGCAGAAAAGGATGATCCGCCCAAACCCTATCGACTCAAACGGCACTGGTTTAAGCCAACCTTAATGGTGGGGTGGCAGATCCAACAACGGAGGAAAGAAACGCTGTCTCTTACCCTTCTGCATAACTTTCAGCCTCTTTTTCCGGGAGAAGCTGTACAAAAGACGTTGGAGTTCACCCTTCAAAATATTAATCCTGATACAGGGACCTATCCTTGGAGGCCTGAAACATATTATCGCGAAGGATCGAAAATTTTCTCTAAAAACGGTATTTATCTATGTAAGATGGATCATACATCGGGCCTGTCCTTTGAAGAAGATCGACAATTTTGGAAATTTAAAAAGTTTTTTCATACCCCCTTAGGCGATCCCGCACGGGAATCTTTTTTCTTAACCGAACGGGGGTATGGAGCCGCTGAACATGCCATGGAAAGAGCCAAAGTTGCTCTCGCAAAAAGTGCTCGCTGTCTAGAGATTTCCTTCGAAGGCCCTTGGGAAAGTCTTAAAGAAGTTACGACGGATACGTCTATCACATTATCAGACCCCCGTTTGCCAGGAGGAAAAATGACTGGAAAAGTCGTGAAGTACACCCTTATTGCAAAAGGTGAAACAGGGGAACGGTTTAGCCGTGTCACTCTTCTCTGCGCTCTCGGGACAGGAAAAATGGAACCTGTGGAATTCAAGCCCATCCCCCATTACGCCCTTGATGGATATTGCGAGGACCTTTATCAGGTCTATGAAAATACAGTTTGCCAAACACCTTCAGGACTTACCTATTTTCGGTATGACGACTGTGTCCCGCCCGAAGGATTCAAACGTGGCCCTCTCTTACGAGGGGTTGAGCTAACAAACGGTCCAAAAGAACAAGAGTCAGAAATCCTGCGCCATGCGTATTCTTCACCGACGATTGTAAAAAAAGCACTCTCTCAAAAACCAACTCGTCTGCGGTTGTTCTTTAAAGACTTAAGAACGAAAGAAAGACTTGAACACCTTATTTCCGTAAGAATGGCTGCGGCTTGGTCAACGCCGCAGCAAGTACTCATTCATGATTAAATTAATATATTTCAACTTGTATGATAGAGCTACCTTTTCTCACGGTAAACGCATCTAAATCATAGAGAAGACCTTAAGGAAGTAATCAGGCTTATTCCATAATTTGAGCTGTTTTCTCCTAATGCTTACTTTAAGGGAAGTCTCAGCCTTTAAAAAGGATAAAG
>JAKBAL010000230.1 GCA_021809225.1 Pseudomonadota bacterium
ACGAGAGTTTCATGCGCCTCCTGAAGTGCTTCATTACGGAAAACCCCACACAGGCCTTGAATTAAAAGAAGGAATGTTCTTTACCATTGAACCAATGATTAATGCTGGCGGATATGAAATGAAAATTCTCGGTGATGGGTGGACGGCTGTGACACGGGATAAATCTTTATCTGCTCAATATGAGCATAGTTTGGGTGTTACCGCCACGGGCTATGAAATTTTTACCCTATGAGTGAGCATGAAGGACATCGCAAGCGTCTGCGTGAGCGTTTCCTTAAAAGTGGCGAAAAGACTGTTCCTGATTACGAACTTATTGAACTTCTGCTTTTTGGTGTGATCCCTCGAGGGGATGTTAAACCCATTGCCAAAAAACTTTTGCAAAATTGCAAAAATTTGCCGGGTCTTTTACAAGCTGACAGTGAAAAATTAAAATCAATTCCTGGTGTTGGGGAGGCAACCATTGCCGTGATTAAAGCGGTTCATGAAATTGCCTGTCGTTTTATCAAAGAAGAAGCTATCTCTCAGCCTGTTTTCCAGTCTTGGCAAGCTGTGATTGACTATTGTCGAGCACGTATGTCCCATTTAACTGTGGAACAATTCCGTTTGTTATTCTTAGATCAAAAAAATAAAATTATTGCCGATGAAATTCAGCAACAGGGAACCATTAGCAGCACGCCTATTTTTCCTCGAGAAGTTGTCAAACGAACGCTTGAACTTGGGGCTTCTAGCTTAATTATGGTGCATAATCACCCCAGTGGTGATCCGACTCCCTCTCAGGCCGATATTGATATCACGCGAAGAGTGATAAAAGCTGCCAAAGAACTTGAAATTCAAGTGCTTGATCACCTGATTATCGGACGGTTTGGTCACATCTCTTTACGGGAAAAAAAGTTGATTTGAAGGTTTTTAGCTTGTCCCAAGGGAATGATATAATCTTGGTTCAAAAGATCTTATTCTCCAGGAAATGAGAAGCTTTTCCCATTTTCAAAGACGATCGTAGGCTGCTTTCTCTAGGGTGAAGAGAGCTGAATGACATCTAAGAATTTTTTGTTCTGTTCTTCATTTCCTATGGAAACTCTTATAGCGCTAGGGTAATTTTCTGAGCAGTCGAGAACTTGAATTTTGTTTTCTCGCAATAGCTCCATGGTTTTTTGTAAGTTGTTGAGAATAACCATGATAAAGTTTGTCTCACTTTTAAAAACTTTAGTAACACCTTTAAACTCTGATAAGCGTTCAATCAAATCATCGCGGTTTTGTTTGATTTTTTTCCAGGAAGCAAAAGTCCTTTCAGGGTTTAAGAGTTGTTGTTCAACACTGACTTGGGTAAGAGAAGAAATAGTAAAGGGCAGTTGAACATATCTTAAGGCATTGATAATTGATGCATCAGCTATAATGGCGCCACACCGTACACCGGCAAGCCCCCAAGCCTTGGATAAAGTTCTGAGTATGATAAGATTTTCATGGTGATGTAAGTTAAAAATTGAAGAGGAATGATCAGAAAACTCAATATAGGCCTCATCAATAACAACAAATCCTTCAAGACTATTGCACAATTTTTGAATCAGTTCAGGTTTTAGCTTTGTTCCTGTTGGATTGTTCGGATCACAAATAAAGGTGATCTTTGGATTAATTCTCATCACTTTATCTATAGAAAGGTGATTGAGATTGTCTCCATAAAGTGGGAGTTTTTTTACACGTAAATTATGGATTAAGGACCAATGTTCATAAGCCGAAAAAGTTGGAGAGGTTACGCAAATTACATCCGTGTTGGGTTCAGAGAATGTTCTTAAGAGCAAGTCAATGGCTTCCATGGAACCGGCTGTAAAAAGGATGTTGTCAGATGTCAAAAGGGACTTATTGCTTGCTGTAAAGGAAGGGGTTAAGGAGAAAAGGGTTTTTAAATAGAGTTTTTTAAGTTGATGTTGTTTGATATCGGGGTAATCCGATAAGTCTCCTAAATAAGGATTTGTATTATTGCTGAGGTCGACGTCCCACTCACAGTTAGAAAAATATTTTTGTATAGGGGTAGGAAGGGCTAATTTGGAAATAATAGGCCTTGCTTTAGGGTGCAGTTTCATGGGCTTTCCTCTGCTCTGATCAAATGATTTTATCATATAAAATTATATAAATAAGATAATTTTATGTCAATTAATTTATAAATTTGATTAAATTTATGTGATAAATAATTCAAGTATCTATAGGCAGCCCTATGGTACATTGGGTGTCGTCCGTCAAATTGAGATAAGAAGGGTGGAAAATATTTCTCTATGAGGTTTGTTCTGGCTCTTCAATTTGAGGATTTTCAAGGCTTAAAATATCCGATTGCGTATTGTAGGCAAAAAGCTCTGCGTATCGTCCCCAGTCAATAATAATGGAAAGATTTCGATGGGCTTCCTCCGAGGGCATAAGCTGCTCTTGTTCCTTCACAAATCTTTCTTTTGGCGTATGCTGACGAGGAAGATCTTGCAGGACGTGATAGATGTGCTTTGCCAGGGGAATGTGACGCATCAAATGATAGGCAAAGACTTTTTTTCGTTCTAAAATATCGGCTTTACACAGAGCTTTTCCAGAATTGGTTAGTTCGATATCGCCTTTAGAAATGCGCGCAAATTCTAAAAGCTCTAGCGTTTCAAAAAGAGGAAGAGAGTCTTTTGCTGAAAGATGTTCTGACTCTGCTAAAGCAAAAATGTCGGCTTTGCCATGGTAGGGCGCTTCTAATAAGGCATCCATTAATCCCTGAAGTTTATGAATTGAAACCGCGGGAAGTCGATAATCCATTCCGATGATCCTTTTGGCGACATCTCCTTTTTTGAGAGAAGAGGGAAGTTCTGTCGTTATCATCAAGGTTGTATAAACATTATCCACAAGTTCGTTAAAATGCCGACTTGTTTCATCGCGAGGATACATGAGAGGCACATCAATTTCTTTAACGATACACCCCGGCTCATGCCCAAGGATTAGCAGACGATTGGCAAGTGCGACGGCTTCAGTGACATTATGAGAAATCATAATGATCGCTTTTGTCGGAATGCGTTTTTCAATCCAAAGCTCCATCAGGTCATTGCGAATGTTATCCGCCGTAAGCACATCCAAAGCTGAAAAAGGTTCGTCTAAAAGCAATATGTCGGGATTTACCACCAGGGCGCGTGCAAAGCCCACTCGTTGGCGCATGCCCCCTGATAATTCTTTAGGGTAAGCCGATTCATACCCGTCCAATCCAATTAAATCGATGGCTTCGAGGGCTCGACGACGGCCTTGATGAGAGCTTAATCCTAACGCTTCAAGACCTAATTCCACATTTTCTAAAACATTTAGCCAGGGAAAAAGAGCATGGGATTGAAAAACCATTGCCATACGGGGAGAATGACTCGTAAATTCTTTTCCTTGATAAAGAACTTCTCCTTCATTGGCCTTAATCAGACCTGCAATAATGCGTAAAAGAGTAGATTTTCCACAGCCCGATTTTCCTAAAATGGCAATAAATTCATTTTCTTTGACGCTTAGCTGAATATGATCAAGGACCAGAACCGACTTTTGAGATGCACCATACCACTTAGAAATATTATTGAGTGTTAATAGATCTTGAGCCATGAATTCTCCCTAATCCAAACGATAACGTGTTGTTGTATAAAGATAAAGAGGATGCCAAAAAAGTCGATTTAAAATGAGAACAAAACAAGAGAGCACCACAACACCCAATAAAATACGGGGTTTGTCTCCTGATGCTGTTGCTGCCGCAATGTAAGCACCTATCCCAGTCGCTTCAATCGTTTGATTTCCCCAGCTTACATATTCAGCCACGATACTTGCGTTCCACGATCCGCCTACTGCTGTAAGCAAACCCGTAATATAAGCAGGCGCAATTCCGGGCAAATAGAGTTTTTTCCATTGAAGCCACCCTTTAACATGAAAGTTAGCTGTCACTTCTTGAAAATCAAAAGGAATAGAGGATGCCCCTCCTATCACATTAAACAAAATATACCATTGAGTTCCTAAGATCATTAGGGGGCTGAGCCATATATCAGGAGAAAGTTGATATTTAATGATAGCGATAACCACAATGGGAAAAAAAAGGTTTGCAGGAAAGGCTGCCATAAATTGAACCCAGGGCTGTAACCGATTGGCAAGGGGGCCATTCAACCCAATCATTACGCCAATGGGTACCCAAAGGAGAGAGGCAAAAGCACATAAAGTCACAACCCTGATCAAGGTCATTAAAGCCAAGAAGCAAACATGTTGAACTTCTTTAAAAGGGATTTTTAAGAATATATATGTATAAGCTTGAGCCCCATAAAATATAAAAACAAAAAAAACAACGAAAAATAGGGAAAAGGTGAGAGCTTTATTGATGAACTTATAGATTTGTTTGCGGTCTTGTTCTATCCGCGTTATATGGAGGCTGAACACGTGAAACACTTTATCTAGGCCACCCATGAGCCAAAACCAGATGACGTTGAAAATTTGAAAAAACCTCGCTCTCCTTATCATCGTTAAAACCCAAGAGGAGGGAAGCTGTTCATGGGCGGTGAGTTCGGCTTTAAATTTGTCGCTCCATGCCAAAAGAGGCTTGAAAAGAAGCTGATCGTACAACAAGATAACGATCAACATTGTTAAAATAGCATAAAAAATAGCTTGAATTGATTCTTGCTGAGAAGCCACCGTAATGTACGAGCCAATTCCGGGAAGGAGAATGGTATGACCTGATACGGTGATGGCCTCTGAAGCGACCACAAAAAACCATCCCCCAGAAACGGACATCATCATGTTCCATAAAAG
>JAKBAL010000231.1 GCA_021809225.1 Pseudomonadota bacterium
TTCTCCCATCGCTGACGTTTTATTGAGAACAATAATCATTATTGCCATTACTAAAAATAAAGGCAAAAGAAAATTTTTCTTAAGTAAAGAGAAAGTAGAAAGAGTGCATAATTTCTTTCTCATAGTAAAATCTCTAGTCCCCGTTTCTAAATTATCGAATATAACCTACAATTTTCAATCTTTATGAACAAGGTATATCTTTTGCAAAATGTGTCTAATAAATTACGACTTCTTTTTGTAGATGAAAGGGAGTACGAAAGCTGAAGAGGCAGCAATAGCTGCACTCATATAAAACATAAATGATGGGCCTGCGATACTCCAAACCCAGCCAGATAAGCTATTGGCTATGATGAGGCAGACTCCATTAACGAGGTGAAAGAGGCCAAAGCCTGTCCCCCTTAAATCCTGAGGACAGGAGTCTGCTAGGAAGATCGCTAAGATGCTTTGGGTAATTCCCATTTCGGTTCCCCAAAGGAGGACTCCTCCCAAAACAACATAGATGGATCCTTCTGAAGCGAGAAAAAAATTTGAGATAATGACGAGTAAGATTCCTAAAGCCATCATCGAGCGTCTTCCCATTTTATCTGAAAGATAACCCACAGGATAAGCTGTGGCTGCTGTGGCCATATTTTGTATAACCATAACAAGGGGAATAAAATGAATATCAAGGCCCATTTGCTCGGCTCGTAGTATTAAAAATGCTCCTGAAAAGTTGGAAAGCATAAAAAGGCCACTTAACGTAAGAGTCATCCAAAAAACCAGAGGTAGCTGTGAAAAATCTTTAAAGGTTAATTTTTTTTTTACCTTTTTATGTTGAAACTTGTCACTGATAGGATCTTTAACAAAGCTAATAAGAATCAGCAGAGCGATGATTGTTGGGATAGATCCTAACCAAAAGACGAGTGAATAGTTGTTTTGTGTAAACCATAAAAGCGCCATGGCCAAAAGTGATCCTGAAAAAGCTCCCGCACGTGATAAAGATTCTCTAAGACCGTAACAAGCGCCTTTAATGACTGGAGGAGCAAGGTCTCCTACAAGTGCATCGCGAGGAGTAGCTTCCAAACCATTGCCAATGCGGTCAAAAGCTCTTCCTAAAAACACTCCTCCTAGGCTTGTTGCAAGCGCTAGAATAGGACGCGATATAAGGGCTAAGATATAACCACTCACGATAATGGCCTTCCTTTTGTGAAGGTAGTCACTTAAAATTCCTGAAAAAAGACGGCTGAAAAGGGTGATGGCCTCAACAAAGCTTTCGAGTAATCCTAAAACGATCGTGCTTGCCCCTAAAACTTGAGTTACAAACAAAGGGGTGAGACTAAAAATAATGACTGAGGAAATTTTCATGAAAAAAGAAACACTGCCCAGTGCCCAAATGCTTAAAGGGATGGGAAGGCGGGGCGTCCGAGTCATAGGGTGTAGAAGTGCGTAAATTCCATTTTTGTATCTCTCATGAATGGAGAAAGAAGTCCAGGTTAAACTTAGAAATAAAATAAAGTTGTTGTTGTTTTGCAACAGTGGAGACAAAAACAAGAAGATTCATAAGAATTTTATGCTTTTTGGAAAAAATTATGGGTAGTTTTTTAGTTTTAGAATAATAAATAATTGCTTGTCAGGGAATCGTAGGGATGAAATTTTGGATACCGTGGGGTGCATTGGGGGCTGGTGTTCTTTTGTCAGCTTGTGCTACTGACTTTGCGACGCCTCCTTATGAAGATCATCCTAATCTTCAAGTAGCAGAAATAGCTCGCAAACGCGGAGATGTTGCGCAAGCTATTCATGATTATAGAGATATCATTAAACAATATCCCAATTGTGAAAAAGCCTATATAGGGCTTGGAATGGCACTTATAGATGCGAATGCTGTTGCAGAAGCAAAAATAACCTTTGAAAAAGCGATTGCTTTATTTCCCAATTCATCACCTGCTTATACTGGATTGGGGATTGTTTATCTGATTATGGATCAGCCAGAAAATGCTATTAATTCATTTGAACGGGCACTTAAACTATGCTCGCAAAACGCTAAGGCTTTTAATGGATATGGCATTGCTCTTGATTTATTAAATGATCATAAAGCGGCAGAAGCCAATTATCGTGCAGCCCTTGAACTTGACCCAACAAATATTTCATATGAAAGCAATCTGGCTCTTTCTATGGCCCTTAGTGGGAACGTACATGAAGCTGTTCGCATTTTAGAAAGATTGGCACGTTCACCGAATGCAACACCACGTGTTCGGCAAAATCTGTCTCTTGCTTATGGTCTTTTAGGGGATATTAAGATGGCAAAGAAAATAGGAAGAACTGACCTTTCAGATGATATGATTATGAATAATATTGGTTATTTTGAGGCTATCAAAAAAACACAAGATGTGACGGGGATCATCCCTAAAAATAACACGGTGCCTTTAGATGGAGGTCGTAAATGGCAAGAAGGGCGCTAGGGAGATGAGTGGGTTCATTCTTATAATATATGTTCTTATTCATATGCTTATTGCAGTGTATGACTTTAGTTTTTATCGTATACCGAATCTTTTTTTGGTAGCATTATTAATTCTTTATGGTTTCTTCGCTCCCTTTAGCTTAAGTCCTGATGATCTTGTAAATTCGCTTATTGTTTTTGGCATTGTGTTAAGTGTAGGATTCGCACTTTTTGTCCTTCAAATTATCGGTGGAGGAGATGCAAAATATATAGCGGTAGCTTCTCTTTGGGTTGGATTTCCCGGTGTTATCCAACTTTTATTCTTTATTACCACAGCTGGTGCTTTGCTAGCACTTGTTTATTTGTTTCTAAGATATTACATGGCAAAATCTTCTGACTGGGTGTGGATGCAAATTCAAAAGGCAGAAAGACGTTTGCCCATTTTACAGTATGTTTGGTGGGGTAGTGGAAGAGGTCCTGAAGGCGGGACTCGTGAGAATATTGAGGCTCGGATGATTCCTTATGGTGTTGCAATTGCCATAGGTGCCATTATTATGATGTTTTTACATTTAACGATTTAATAGAGGAGAAAGAACGAGATGAGGGTTAGGGATATTATAGGGTTAATTTTAGCTCTTGCCTTAGCCATGGGGGTTGCTTTCCTGACTCGGTATTTTCTCACTAAAGAAGATAAACAAGGTGTACAGCAGGTAAAAGTAGTCTTACCTAAAATTCTTGTTGCAAATAAGGCGCTTAATCAAGGAGATAAAATTAGTGCTGGAGATTTAATATGGCAAGAATGGCATGAAGCGGTAATAAGTTCAAATTATATCAAAGAAGGCACGAATAAAATTGAAGATTGGGTGGGAGCTATTGTCAGGGGTCATTTTGATAAAGGTGAACCCATTCTGGCTTCAGATCTTATCAAACCTGGAGATAAGGGAATTTTAGCAGCTCTTGTGTCTCCTGGAAAACGGGCTATCTCTATTGATGTTACCGCACAAAGTGCGAGTAGCGGTCTGATCGCTCCTGGGGATTATGTAGATGTTGTTGTGTCTAAGTCTATTACATCCTCTGGGGGGGGTCAATCTGGGCAAAGTAAGATTATTGCTAAAAACATAAAAGTATTAGCTGTAGATGTTGAAATGGCTGATATGCATGAGAAACCAAAGGCTGTCCCTAAGGTTGTGACACTTGAGGTGAGTTCCAGTGAAGCGGAACTGATTACAGCGGCAACCAAAGAGGGAACTTTAAGTTTGAGTTTGCACAGCATTGAACAAGCAGAGAATTCGGGTGTACACGGTGAGAAAGTGGTACATGCTCCAAAGCATGAAGGGGTTACACTTATTCGAGGAAAAGAAAAAACCGAGGTTGATTTTAAATAATGAAAAAATCACGCAAGCTTTCTTCCCAAAAAAGAAATAAAAGCGAAAGTTTTAAGTAAGATGCAATTAATAAACAAGATAAATAATATGAAAAAAAATATGCTATGGGGTGCTTTTGGGTTTTTTATATTGTTTTTATTCCTAACATCCGCAATGACAGAGACAATTAATCTTAATATTGATGAGGCCGAACTTATTAAATTTGAAATGCCTATTTCAGAGCTTTTTATTGCAAATCCTGATGTCGCAGATGTTCAATTGAGTAGTCCCAAGGCCGCCTATCTATTTGGCAAGGGGATAGGAATTACAAAGTTGATTGCAATGGATGCAAAGGGAGCTGAAGTTTTTAAAGCTACCATTAATGTTTCTCAGAACCTTGGTCAATTAAGGGAGTTAATTTCTTACTATGATCCCCATGAACTCGTGGAAATTAAGTCCGTTCCTGGAGGAATTCTCTTAGAGGGGTTGGTGGATTCTCCTAAAATAGCCGAAGACATAAGGTCCTTAGCGAGTGGTTTCATTAAAAAGGCGAAGGATTCAAGTTTAGTTGTTCTTAATCGTCTTAAGATTAAGCCACCTGTGCAGATAAATTTGCGCGTTAGATTTGCAGAAGTGGAAAGAAACGTTACTAATATGCTAGGATTTGATTGGCAGTCCGTTGCGGCGAATGTAGGAAGCTTTAAATTCGGAATGCTTGGAAATCGTGCCCCTTTTACAGCCCTGCCTATTGTAACGAATGATGTAACATCGATTACACAACCAGTGACGACAGTGCCTGGAGAAAACATCAGCTCGATTGGCTTTGGTATAAATAATACGAATGTTAATATCAACGCAGCTATTGATTTGCTTGCGCAAGATGGCCTTGTCACTATTTTA
This sequence comes from Pseudomonadota bacterium, assembly GCA_021809225.1. The sequence goes on from JAKBAL010000231.1 coordinate 4,681, forward strand.
GCTGAACCCAATCTTACAACTATTTCTGGTGAAACGGCTTCTTTCTTAGCGGGTGGTGAGTTTCCTTATCCTTGCCACAACAATT
>JAKBAL010000232.1 GCA_021809225.1 Pseudomonadota bacterium
TGACCATTCTCTTGTAGAAGCAGCCTATGATCTGGGTGCACGACCTTTTCAAGCTTTTTTAAGAGTGATTTGGCCACTATCCATGCCTGGGGTCATAGCAGGATCCATGTTGGTTCTTATTCCAGCAGTAGGAGAATTTGTTATACCCGAACTTTTAGGGGGCTCTCAAACATTGATGATCGGCAAAGTCATATGGAATGAATTTTTTACTAACCGTGACTGGCCCGTCGCGTCCGCTCTTGCCGTTCTCATGTTGATTTTTCTCATTATCCCTATTTCTATCTTTCAACGCCTTCAAGAACGACAAGTAAGGTTTTTAGATGCAGACTAACCTTTCCCCTTCTTTGAAAACGTTTATGACTTTTGGGTATGGATTTTTGTACCTTCCTATTCTGTCACTCATTGTTTTCTCTTTTAACGCTTCTCGCCAAGTCACTGTTTGGCATGGGTTTTCGACGAAGTGGTATGTATCCCTTTTTCAAGATGACGTATTGATTAAATCTGCGTGGGTAAGCCTACAAGTGGCCACCTATTCCGCTACAGCTGCCGTTGTTTTAGGAACATTGGCTGCCGTCGTGCTCGTCCGACTTGGGCGATTTCAAGGACGTGGTTTCTTTGGCATATTAACAACGGCCCCCCTTGTGATGCCCGAAGTGATCACTGGCCTTGCCCTTCTCCTCCTCTTTGTGGGGCTAGAGCAAACCATTGGGTGGCCAAAGGGCCGTGGGATCTTAACCATTACAATCGCCCACACCACCCTTTGTATGACCTATGTCACCATTTTAGTAAGAGGTCGTCTTTCCGACATGGATCGTTCATTAGAAGAAGCAGCCCTTGATCTTGGCGCACGTCCCTTAAAAGTGTTTACAGCTATTACACTACCCCTTATCTCTCCTGCCCTCATTTCAGGATGGCTTTTAGCTTTTGCGCTTTCTTTGGATGATCTTGTGATCGCAAGCTTTGTTGCAGGCCCTGGGTCTTCAACACTTCCCATGGTTATTTTTTCAAGCATCCGTTTTGGAATCAGCCCACAAATCAATGCCCTTGCAACGATTATTATTACAGGGGTTGCTATCGGTGTGATGGTTGCGGGGTGGTTGATTCATCGGAAGAAATATTAGAGAAAGAGTTTTCTTGTATTCTTGATTTCTCCTTGACAATAAGACTCACCATAAGGTATCCCAAGATCATTCCATTCGGGGGTGTAGCTCAGTTGGTTAGAGCGCCGGCCTGTCACGCCGGAGGTCGCGGGTTCGAGTCCCGTCACTCCCGCCAGCCTTCGCTGCTCTGCAGCTACGGCTGGCAAGCCAAAAAACACCTACTTTTATTGCCCTGATAATAGTCATTATTATTTCTTGAAAATGGTATTATATAAATTAAAATAAGAATATTCTTATATATATCCTAGATCTTCTCATCTCGATGGAGACGAATCTTTTGCTGATCCTGACGAGACCCTATGAGCTCATCAATTTTCTCCTCTTCCCATTCCGGGCTCAGAAAAGAAATACGCGAGAAAAGAAGATTTAAAACGCCTTTACGATATCCATCAACAACCAAAGCAACCCCCCAAACAAGGAAAATATACTTAGGCCAAAATGCTCCGCTTCTATCAAAAGCAAACCAGATAAGAGTAAAAAGGACGTTTCCAAGGACAAACCAAGTGATATCCATATATAGCCTCTTTAAGGCTTTAACGTGTTTACGAACTTCTTCTTCCTTCATATGATAACTCCGCTAGATTCTTAAATGTTGATCTGCTAGGCTCTTAGAATCTTATTCATATTTTAACGGAGAACCCTTTAAGAATGGTTAATAGAGCAAAATTTTTTACAGATTCCCTTGCTGATACGGATCCTCTTATTCAAACTGTGATCCAAGGAGAGTTAAAGAGACAACAGAATCAAATCGAACTTATTGCTTCGGAAAATATTGTTTCAAAAGCTGTTCTTGAGGCACAGGGATCCGTTCTCACCAACAAGTATGCGGAAGGGTATCCAGGAAAACGCTACTATGGTGGCTGTGAATGGGTTGATCAGGCCGAACAACTTGCCATAGATCGAGCTTGTTCTCTTTTTAACTGCGCCTACGCCAACGTCCAACCCCATTCTGGTTCTCAAGCAAACCAGGCTATTTTTTTAGCCTTTTTAACGCCGGGAGATACGATTCTTGGGATGTCTCTCGCAGCTGGCGGGCACCTAACCCATGGATCCAAAGTTAATCTTTCTGGTAAATGGTTTAAGGTGGCCAGTTATGGTGTCGATCCCGAAACCCATTTGATTGATTATGAAGAAGTCAGAACTCAAGCCCTTACCCACCGTCCAAAATTAATTATTGCGGGAGGATCGGCATATCCCCGCACCATTGATTTTGCGTTGTTCCGCGAAATTGCGGATGAGGTTGGAGCGATGCTCATGGTGGACATGGCTCATTTTGCAGGACTTGTCGCAGGAGGCGCCTTCCCCTCCCCTTTTCCTCATGCTCATGTGGTCACGACAACAACGCACAAAACTCTACGAGGCCCTCGCGGTGGGATGATTTTGAGCAATGATTTCGATCTCGGTAAAAAAATCAACAGTGCCATTTTTCCTGGCCTTCAAGGCGGCCCCCTCATGCATGTTATTGCCGCAAAAGCTGTTGCCTTTAAAGAAGATTTAGAGCCAGGATTTAAAATCTATACCAAAGCTATTATCGAGAACGCACGCGCTCTTTCAGAAACTTTAATAGAACGCGGGTTAGATATTATTACACACGGAACAGACTGCCATTTGCTTCTTGTGGATTTACGTCCCTTTGGTGTCACGGGAGCTGAAGCTGAAGAAAGGCTTGAGCGTGCAGGGCTCACCTGTAACAAAAATGCAATTCCCTTTGATCCTTTGCCCCCCTATCAAACCTCAGGAATCCGCCTAGGGACGCCGGCGGGAACAACCCGAGGCTTTGGTGTTGAAGAATTCAAACAGATTGGTCATTGGATTGCCGATGTGCTTGGAGATGGCTTGTCTCGAGAGAATGAAACCCGCAGACAAGTTGAAGAACTTTGTCACCGTTTTCCGATTTATCCTTAAAGCTTCTCTAAATGCCTATTTTTCTTAACTACTTAATGTTGCATTTTGCAAGAATTTAAATTTTCGTGTACTCACCCATTTCCCCACACGGTGTCCTTGGCAAGGAAAGTCATTGTTTTTCCTCTAAAAACAAGCCTTTTCTAGCCCTAGGATGACACAGGTGGTGAATAGTTACAAATTTTCATCATGAAGACTCTGCAAACTCTTAGTTTTAAAGCAAAAACTAAAAAGTTGCATAATAATCAATTCAAGGAACTAGAGATTGCGATCAAAAAAATCTGTGAAAACCCTATGATAGGCACCAAGAAAAAAGATGATCTTTCTGACCCCTTAAAAGACTCCCTGTTTTAAGTCCTCTTCAAACTCAGTAAGCCAGGTTCCGGAATCGGCGCTGCCACAGTAAGCCTTTGATTTTTGATGTTCTATGTGGGTGGCTTTTGTCTTCACAAGGATGACGTAATTGATATCATTCATGTCTAATGCCCCCTGATCTTCTACAACCTCTAAAAGAAAATCCTCAAGCTCATGATTATAGAGCTTTAAAACGCGGAGATATCCTTTTTTCTCCTCCTCAGAGAGAAGATTGTTTTGATCAATAATTGGCATAAAACTCCTTTTTACTCTTTAAGAAAAAAGATACGTTCATTGTCCTTAAAAACCGTTAATTAAATATTTCTGGGATCTTAAGTTTTTGATTAGGATCACAAATTTCCCTCGGGTGTGTCTCTTTTTCCTTTTTGGGTTGAGAGACAACTTTTTCTTGATGCGGCTGTGAAATATTTCCACCTTGCGCGATTGTCGAAAGGGATAATCCTAAGAGGATAAGAAAGAAAATACGCATGTTGACTCCTTACATATAATTGTAAATATAATTAAAACGCACGTTGTATATATAAATAATATTATATAAACAGTTAAGTTTTTATAAAAATATACTCAAATACTTATATTTCTTTGCTTACACAAGTGGTTCCAATGCGATCATTCAGGAAGTGAATTTCATAATTTTTAAATACACTCAGGTTCCTGCACTCTCCATTAAAAAGAAATCCCCCTGTTGTTCCTCTGACTGCAAAGTGATTTATTCCTCTGAACGCTTGTGTAGAAACATTAAGGCTCACGTTATGCTTGATACCCATGTTAAGACCAGCAATGCACTTCCAACAATAAGTGTATTCATCAAAGGCAGGTTCGGGGATAATTTTTAAAACAATATTATCTTCATTATCATTAAATATGTTTATGGTGCTTGAATGAGCCATATTACTATCAAAAGATGATAAAATAAAAAAAGAAAAAGAAACTGTTTTAACCAGAGTGTGATTTTTATACATTTTACATCTCCTTTGTGAATGCTCTAAAATATTAAGAGCATTCTTTAAATTACAATGTATTCTTATTATATTTAAGTTTAAGCTTGTTTTTTATTTCTACTAAAATTGCAAAGACTCACACCCCTCTACCAAAAAGATTAAACCTAATCTTAAATGATCTTCTCTTCTCAAGCGTTTCCTGGATCTTCGCCTCCGCGAAGATAAAAAACCATTTGATTTAACTATCTTTTTTTATTTCTTATGCCGAGCTGAGGTTATTTTTTAGTGTGTACACAAAGCGCACACGGTATTCAACATCACCGTGAATGGGCGGCCCACATAAAATAATTAACATCCGTGGAAGGGGAAAGATGCCAATCGCCT
>JAKBAL010000233.1 GCA_021809225.1 Pseudomonadota bacterium
CTCGACCGCCGTGACGTATACTGCTGAAACTAAACACAGGCGGGAAATATGTCTTATACCCTTACTTTCTGAGCAAGTGTATTCAAAACGCCATTCACAAAAGAAACTTCCTTATCGTCAAAAAAATCATGGGTAATATTCAGATACTCATCAATAATCACAGCAGTAGGTGTCTTGGTTTCCAAAAGTTCATAAAGGGCTGCACGAAGAATTGCCCGTGTTACAGATTCGATCCGGTCAAGAGGCCAACCCGCTTTTAAAGCGCCGCAAATCACCTCATCATTACAAGTGTGAGCAGCCCAGGCTCCCTCCGTAAGCTTTGCAAAAAAAGTGGTGTCTACCTTGGGCAGGCCACTCTCCTTATCCTTCAAGCGGTGATTAAGAAATTCTAAGACCACGGAAGAGGAAGAAGCTCCCGTCTGCTCAATTTGAAAAAGAGCTTGAACAGCCACTAGACGCCCGACTGTTCGGGTTTTAAAGAGTGCTTTAGAGGAAGGTGCTTTACTCATGTAAGCATTTTTCTTGGTTGGATAGCATTCCAGACAAAACCATACCTGAACTCCTTTGATTCATATTTCAATATCATTCTTCCTTATAATTTTATATTTCCGTCTAAGCCAGAAGTTTTATGGCATTTTTTTGAAATAATTCCACTGCTTAAAGGGCAGGCGATAAATAGTTTTCCCATATTAAATAAAATTTAACACATTTTTGCTATAAATATAGATAGAGGATTAAATAGCAAGAGATATTATTATGAAAGCCCTTTATTTTGAATCTATCACACTTATAGAGCGGCTTCATCATCTTTTCTTAGATGTGCTGAAAACAGAGCTCGATCGCCTTCAAATTTTTGATATTAATAATGTGCAATGCTTTATTTTATACAATGTTGGAAAAAATGAAATGACAGTTGGAGAGATTTCTAACCGTGGTTATTATTTGGGATCCAATGTTTCTTATAATCTTAAAAAGCTTGTGGAAAATGGTTATTTTATCCAAGAGAAAGCCAAGCATGACAAGAGAGCAAGCAAGGTGCGACTGTCGGAAAAGGGAGTCAAACTTTATGATAAAATAGAAAAGGTCTTCACCCAACAAGCATCCAATTTAAAATATAATGGGATTGTGGATCAGAATCTAACCGATACTCTTAAGCTTCTTCGTAAACTTGAATCCTATTGGAAGTTTATCATTACTCATGGATTGGTTGAGTAACTCAGTGTAGCTGTGATGCAGAAGAGAGCAGAAGAGAGCAGAAGAGAGCAGAAGAGAGCAGAAGAGCAGAAAAAAAGAAGAGCAAAATTATAGAAAAATAAAGAAATAGAAAAAGAAAGAAAGGCAGGCGTCATCCCGGAATTTAGAAGCCCTTCCCGAACTCCTGATTTAATCAGGGGGAGAGTTAGGGCTTTTTAATATCCGGGATGACGCCTTTTTTTCTTCTGCTTTTCTGTTCTTCTGCTCTCTTCTGCGTCACTGCGCCACTGCACTCTTCGTGTATTGCCAAACCGTAGCAGGGGGAAGGTTACGAAAAATGGTACCCAGGCGCTTTTTAGTCAGTTGATAAGCATTGGCATCAATGGAAGACCGTGGCGAATAGGTATATTGCAAATAAGATCCCCCTGGCACCATAATTTTAAAACAACTCTCTAGAATTTGTCGTCGAATGGCCTCTGGAATATTGATCATCGGAAGACCAGAAAGGACGCGGTGGACTTTGCCAATAATTTCCGGTGGAAGAATCCGATCGAGTTCGGCAGCATTCCCGTGAATGACATTCACTTGGGGAAGGGCTGATTTTAAATAAGCTGCAAGTGCAGCGTCCAATTCAATGACATAAATCCGGGCAGGGTCGATTCCTCCTTTAATCATGGCGCGGGTAAGAGAACCCGTGCCTCCTCCAAGCTCAATAATGGGGGATGTGTCATCAACGGATGCATGGCGGGCTAATAGAGCCCCTAAGTGACGAGAGCTGGGGGCTACGGCTCCCAGTTGTCGGGGGTTTTTAAGAGCTCTTAAAAGAAAGAGCTTTGTTCCGAGAGAGGAGCTAGGTTGAAGTTGCATGCTTGAGACCTTTATAAAAGATTAAATTATTCATGCCCTGAATCGATTAAGAAATCAAGAGTAGAGAAAAATTGAGTATAGAAGCTTTTGATAAAAAGAAGAAACACTTGGCTTGCGGTCCTGTGAGGATAAGCTGTGCATTGTTCTCTTTCACCTTTCTACAATTGTCTGACCTGTTTTTTTCCAGTCGGCCAAAAAGTCGGACAGTCCTTTATTCGTAAGGGGGTGGTTATAAAGCTGGCGCAAAACCTTAGGCGGAAGCGTCACGATATCAGCCCCTGTTCTTGCTGCTTCTACAACATGAAGAGGACTTCGAATAGAGGCAGCGAGTACTTCTGTCCTAAAATCTGGGTAATTGCTGTAAATTTCAACAATTTGATGGATCAAATCCATCCCCGTTTCTCCCACATCATCTAACCTGCCAACAAAAGGAGAAATAAAGGAAGCTCCTGCTTTTGCAGCTAAGATGGCTTGCGCTGCTGAAAAGCATAAGGTTACATTCACAAGCGTCCCTTCTTGGGTTAAAATGCGGCAGGCTTTGAGCCCTTCAAAGGTTAAAGGAACTTTAACAGCAACATTGGAAGCGATTTTCGCGAGGTATCGTCCTTCCTCAAGCATTCCTTCAAGGTCAGTGGCTGTTACTTCAGCACTCACAGGGCCTGGAACAAGGGCACAGATTTCACCAATGACTTCTTCAAAGCGTCGACCTGACTGCGCAATAAGAGTAGGGTTCGTCGTAACGCCATCGACAAGGCCTGTTTCTACGAGAGATCGAATGTCTTCAATATCCGCAGTATCAACAAAAAATTTCATGAGCTATAATCCCTTCCTTCTTAAGAATGGGCGTATTATGAGTTCGAATTCTTCTTCTGTAAAGGGATCTGCAAAGGTATCTGTCCTTCTACCGCTTCCTTTAGATCATCCTTTTGATTACCAGGCCAATCACGGGTTTCCCCTGGGCACGCTGGTAAAAGTTTCATTCGGATCTCGCACTCTTTATGGAATTACCTGGGATGGAAAGGTGCCCGTCTCTGCCAAAGCCTTGAAACCCCTGATACGTGTTTTTGAAAATGTGCACCTTCCTGATGTTTCTTTAAAGTTTATTGAGTGGGTGAGTGACTATACGATGTCTTCGCGCGGGAAGATTTTAAAAATGGCACTTCCTGTTCCTGAAGTCTTTGAAACAAGGGGAGAAAATCTCTATGGATTCGCAGCCTCCCCCAAACGATTAACGCCCAAAAGACAAAAAATCCTTGATTTTTTTGCGGCCTATCCAACCCCTCTTCCTTTCAGCGAGATCCTTGAAAAAACGGACGTCAATGAGGGGGTGTTAAAAGGTCTTGTTAAAGAAGGGGTTTTAAGCCTCCAAGGAGAGCGGCCGTGGCTCCCTCCATCCACTCCCCCTCAACAAATTCCTCAAAAGTTTCAACTTTCCTCAGATCAACGCGTTGCTGCAGAAGACATCAACAAGAGCCTTGAATCCCATGCCTTCCACACCTTCCTTCTAGAAGGCGTTACAGGTTCAGGAAAAACGGAAGTTTATTTTGAAAGCATTGAGCATGTCCTCCAAAACGGAGGGCAGGCCCTCGTCATGCTTCCTGAAATTGCCTTGACGCCTCAATGGCTGCAACGATTTGAAAGGCGTTTTGGATTTCAGCCCGCTATGTGGCATTCAGATATTAAGCAAAGTCAGAGAAAAGCGACCTTTCGTGCCCTTTTTGAAGGGAAAGTGCCCGTTCTTGTCGGAGCGCGATCTTCCCTTTTTCTCCCTTTTCCAGACCTTAAGCTTATTGTTGTGGATGAAGAACATGACGGTTCCTATAAGCAAGAGGAGGGGGTCATTTATAACGCGCGAGACATGGCCGTTGTGCGTGCACGTCTGAGTCAAGCCACGTGTGTACTCGCTTCAGCGACACCTTCTCTTGAAACGGAATTAAATGTTCGTTCGGGAAAATATCACCATATTCAACTCGCAGATCGGTATGGCGGGGCGCAAATGCCGGACGTAAAGCTCATTGATATGCGAAAAGTCAAAAAGGTATCTCAATGCTGGATTTCTCCTCCCCTTCGTGAAGCTCTTTACCAGACCCTTGCGCGCGGCGAACAAGCCATGCTCTTCTTGAACCGTCGTGGATATGCTCCCTTGCTGATGTGTCAAGCCTGTGGTGATCGGCTCATGTGTCCTGACTGTAGTGTTTCTCTGGTTCATCACAAGTTTCAAGACAAACTTTTGTGTCATCACTGTGGCTACACAACACATATCCCAAGTACATGCTCTGCTTGTTGCGGAGAGGGCACCTATAGCCTCATAGGGCCGGGTGTGGAGCGAATCTTTGAGGAAGTCAAAACGCTTCTTCCACAGGCCCGCTGTGCGATGATGACAAGCGATCATTTAAAGACGGGTAAAGAAATCTTTGAACGTGTTCAACAGATTCAAAACCATGAGATTGATATCTTGATTGGCACGCAAATTATGGCCAAAGGTCATCATTTCCCACTGTTAACATTGGTTGGCATTGTGGATGGAGATAGTGCGCTTTCAGGGAGTGATTTAAGGGCCTCTGAAAAATCATTCCAGCTTTTGCACCAAGTGTCGGGCAGGTCAGGACGTGAAAAGCGAAAGGGGCAGGTTCTCCTGCAAACCCATGTGCCCGAGCATCCTGTCATGCAGGCTCT
>JAKBAL010000234.1 GCA_021809225.1 Pseudomonadota bacterium
GAAGAGAGAGCGAGAGAGAGTGAGAGAGAGCGGTGGGGTTTCTGCGAAAACAAACAAAATTCCGTGACTCAGTTCAGTGAAGTGAGTTGAAGAAAGATTTCAAACTAAAATCTGAAATCAAATGGCATACGATGTAGTAGTACTTGGCAGCGGTCCTGGTGGATATGTAGCTGCGATTCGGGCGAGTCAATTGGGGCTTAAAACAGCCGTTATAGAAAAGGAGAATTTGGGCGGTATATGTCTCAACTGGGGATGTATTCCTACAAAAGCTTTGTTGCGCACCTCTGAAATTAACCATTTGCTGCATTCCTTAGACACCTATGGTTTTAAAGCTGAGAAAGTTTCCTTTGATCTCAAAAAAATTATTGATCGTTCTCGCGGGGTTGCAACCCAGCTTACAAATGGTGTTCGGCATTTGATGAAAAAAAATAATATAACGGTCATTGAAGGCACAGCTCAAATCAATGGTCGTAAGGGAGCAGACATTGAGCTTCTGGTTGATGGAAAAACCTTACTTAAGACGCCTCGGGTTATTTTAGCGACAGGAGCTCACCCTCGACAACTTCCAGGGCTTGAGGCTGATGGAAAGTTGGTGTGGACCTATAAAGAAGCCATGGTTCCAGAGAAAATGCCTAAGTCTCTTTTGATTGTTGGATCCGGGGCCATTGGGATGGAATTTGCAAGTTTTTATCGACTGATGGGAGCAGAAGTCACCGTCGTTGAAGTTCAAGAACAAATTCTTCCTATTGAAGATAAAGAAATTTCAGCCTTAGCAAAGAAATCCTTTGAGAAGCAAGGAATGAAAATTCATACGTGTTCTACGGTTAAATCTTTAATGAAAAATAAGGATTCTGTAGCGGTTACTTTAGAGATCAATGGGAAGGTTCAAGAAATTACTGTAGAGCGAGTGATTGTCGCTGTTGGAATTGTGGGGAATACAGAACAGTTGGGTCTTGAGAAAACAAAAGTTAAGATTGAGAGAGGTCATATTGTTACAGATGAGTGGGGAGCAACGGCTGAGCCTGGAATTTATGCTATAGGTGATGTAGCTGGCAGCCCTTGGTTGGCCCATAAAGCGAGTCATGAAGGTATCGTGTGTGTTGAAAAGATTAAGGGGCTAAAAACGGTCCATCCATTAAAAAAGGAAAATATTCCAGGATGCACTTACAGTTATCCACAAATTGCAAGCGTTGGCTTAACAGAAGAAAAAGCGAAGACTATAGGCAAGTATGATCTTAAAGTGGGTCGTTTTCCCTATCTTGCAAATGGCAAAGCCATTGCTATGGGTGAACCCGAAGGTCTTATAAAAACTATTTTTGATGGTAAAACGGGTGAACTTTTAGGCGCACATATGATTGGTGCTGAGGTCACAGAACTCATCCAAGGTTTTTGTTTGGCAAAAAGTCTAGAAGCCACTGAGGCAGAAATTATGGATACGATCTTTCCGCACCCAACTCTTTCTGAAGCTATGCATGAATCAGTCTTGGATGCTTTTGGTCGGGTCATTCATTTTTAGGGATAAAGGATCGGCATTGTGGCAACATTCCTCAAAAAACCAGATTGGATTCGTGTAAAAGCACCGGTTTCAAGGGAATACCAGGAAACACGGGATTTAATGCGCCGTCAAAAGCTCAATACTGTGTGTGAAGAAGCCGCTTGCCCTAATATTGGAGAATGCTGGGCAAAAAAACATGCCACAGTTATGATCTTGGGAAGTGTTTGTACGCGTGCTTGCACGTTTTGTAATATTAAAACGGGACGGCCGGATCTTTTGGATCCACATGAGCCAGAAAGGGTAGGGGAGGCTATTGCGTCAATGGGTCTTCATCATGTGGTGGTGACTTCCGTAGATCGGGATGATTTAGATGATGGAGGGGCAAATCACTTTGCGCAGACGATTGGAGCTATTCGCAAAAAAGCACCTCAAACAACGATCGAAGTTTTAACCCCTGATTTTTTACGAAAAGAAGGCGCCCTGCAGATTGTTATTAAGGCTCGCCCTGATGTGTACAATCATAATCTAGAAACAGTGCCGCGGCTTTATTCAGAAGTGCGTCCAGGAGCTCGCTATTTTCATTCCTTGCGTCTTTTACAGACGGTCAAAGAGGAAGATCCTTCTATTTTTACAAAATCAGGCATTATGGTGGGGCTGGGAGAAGATAAGGGAGAAGTTTATCAAGTGATGGATGACTTAAGGGCGGCCTCCGTTGATTTTCTTACGATTGGTCAGTATCTCCAGCCGACGCCGAAACATCATGGTCTTGATCGTTTTGTTCATCCAGAAGAGTTTGAAGATTATGCACGTATGGCTCGTGGCAAGGGATTTTTGATGGTTTCAGCTTCTCCCTTAACGCGTTCCTCATACCATGCAGGAGAGGATTTTATTCGGTTAAAAGCAGCTCGGGAAGCCCAATTGCGATTGTAAATGGAACCACGACACCATACTCACTTTTTGCCGTATCGCCCAGATCAACTCTATGATTTGGTCGCAGATGTAGAAAAATATCCAGAATTTCTACCGTGGTGTCGGGCAACGCGTATTCTGACAAAGTCAGAATCAGAAATCGTTGCGGACTTAAGTGTGGGTTATAAATTTTTCCGAGAAACATTTCGTTCGCGCGTTTCATTAACGCCAAAATCCCGTATTGATGTTGAATATATTCAAGGTCCTTTCCATTACCTAAACAATTACTGGATCTTTAAAGAAGCAAAAGGTGAGGGAACAGACGTGGATTTTTTTATTGAGTTTGAGTTTCGTAATCGTCTTCTTCAAAATACGCTGCAAATGGTTGTAGAAAGTGCATTTAATCAGATGCTGAGCGCCTTTGAAAAGCGAGCTCACCAGGTGTATGGAAGAGTTGCGGCAATGCCCCACAATTCATTCTGACGTTTTGGCAAGCTCCTAAGAGTTTTAATGATGTGCTCCTCACAGTTGTGGAAAATTAAAAAAGATTGGTGAGAGTTGGTCATTTTCAATTGCATTTTTACTTAGTTATGATTTTCATTGCAACTATTATTACATTCTTCTCTTTGACTATAAAAATGTTTTACACATAAATGCTGTTCCGTGTAATCGAGGGGGAGATTATAGGAATTGTCATGCGATGGTACTTCGTATCCACAGGAAGTTAAACATGACGCCCAGGTGGCTTTGCAGTGATTCCAGCAGTCCATGTATGCGGGAATATGCTGAAGGTTTATGTCTGGACCTAACCAGCCCCGACATTCGCCACTCTTAGATTGGAATGCTAGGGAGAGACCCATAAGTGCCAATATAGGGAAAACTTTTTATCCATAATCGTTGTCCTTTTTGTTGTGTGTTATCTCTGCTTCGGAATTGATCATGAAAAGTGGTGGCCCATTTTGATTCAATTCTGTTCTACAGTATTCAATGGGTTTCCTTAAAGAATGGTTAACGGAGAGAACTTTTGACTTGGAAATCAGATAAGAAGTGGTCTTTTGTAAGTGCTAGTGTTTTTGTCATTTGTAGCAAGAATGTTACCGATATAAGACAAAACAACCTCGCTTTTAACAGGGCTTTAAGTTTCACCAATCTTTTTTTAAAATTATGTTGACGTGGCTGGGCTAGGTGCGTATAAGGGACAAACTTAAGCGAACGAAAACACAAGAGGACTTGTTTCTCAGAGTTTTAGTCGTTATATATAAGTTAAGGGTCCTGGCGAAAGTTAGTCTCTTATGTTCTTTGAAAAGTAAAAAAGAGAAGGGATACGCGGGAAGCGGTTTGCACGACGAGCCGTTTCAATAACCGTGTATCAAAACCAAAGGTCAACAGCCCTTCGGGGTATTGATGGTCTTTGGAAATGCAAGCGTTTTGAAGAATGACTCGTTAATTTTAAAGAGAAGACCTTTTTAAAGCATTTATGTTTTAAAAATAAAGGATTGACTCTAAACATGAAGAATTTAAGAAGAAAGACTAAAGATTATTTTATTTTTAGTATGTCTTTTTTAAGTTCGGAAATGAACATGAGAGTTTGATCCTGGCTCAGAACGAACGCTGGCGGCATGCTTAACACATGCAAGTTGAACGCAGAATAGAGCTTCGGCTCTATTGCTGAGTAGCAAACGGGTGAGTAACGCGTGGGAATCTACCTTTTTGTGGGGGATAACTAAGGGAAACTTTAGCTAATACCGCATAAGCTCTACGGAGGAAAGGCTCTATTAGAATTCAGGAATCACAAGATAAAAAATGGTAATACATTTAAAGTTTATCTCGTGGTTTCTGAATTCTAGAGTCGCGAAAAGAGGAGCCCGCGTCAGATTAGGTAGTTGGTGGGGTAAAAGCCTACCAAGCCAATGATCTGTAGCTGGTCTGAGAGGATGATCAGCCACACTGGGACTGAGACACGGCCCAGACTCCTACGGGAGGCAGCAGTGGGGAATATTGGACAATGGGGGAAACCCTGATCCAGCAATGCCGCGTGAATGAAGAAGGCCTTAGGGTTGTAAAGTTCTTTCACCTGTGAAGATAATGACGGTAGCAGGAGAAGAAGCCCCGGCTAACTCCGTGCCAGCAGCCGCGGTAAGACGGAGGGGGCTAGCGTTGTTCGGAATGACTGGGCGTAAAGGGCGCGTAGGCGGTTTTTTAAGTGAGGCGTGAAAGCCCTGGGCTTAACCCAGGAGGTGCGTTTCATACTGGAAGACTTGAGTGCGAGAGAGGAAAGTGGAATTCCTAGTGTAGAGGTGAAATTCGAGA
>JAKBAL010000235.1 GCA_021809225.1 Pseudomonadota bacterium
ATTACACGTGCCCGCAGGGACGTTCGGAAATCACCCTGACTTGAGGCATATTATCCATGAAAGCGTGGCTAGTGCGAATCATCCCGAGTCTATCGTCCAAGGCTATTTGGGGAGGTCGAGAATGGGGTGTGAGTTTGACGATTGCGAATAAACCCACCAAACTTTTAAAAAGACGCCTTAAGCATAAGGCGTCTTTTTTCTACCCTTTGAAATTGATGCCCTTTTAAAGGTAATCTTTTCTCTAATCACTTCCATCATCGCTACTTAAGTTCACGACAACTCCGTCTACGTCTTCATCATAATAGCTTTCGGTAGGAGATAGAGATGGGGATATTAACATGGTTCCATCAGGCAAACTGCCATACCTCGTTTTCTCTTGTTCCTTTTTTTCTCTTGTTCCTTTTTTTCTCTTGTTCCTTTTTTTCTCTTGTTCCTTTTTTTCTCTTCCTCTCTGTTCGTCAAACCCAGCAGACTCAAAATACCGGTGCGTTTTCTTTCTTTTTTGCTTTTTTTTAACCTTGCTTTTAGAGAAAGTCTTTTTAAGAGATTTTCCACTCAAAGTAAGCCTTTCTTCCTCTCTGTATTCTGCACTTCTTGCTACACCGTTCCCCCCAGAATTGTCATCATCAGATCTGCTATCTTCTTCTGATGCAAAAGCGTCTTCTTTTATCTTACGGCTTTTCTCTAGGGCGTCAATAACATCGGGAGGCAGTGTTCCAACTCCACTCTGAACTCGCTGAATGAGGCGAATGGACCAATCGAGCGCATAATCAGGGGCCGGATCTTTTCCAAAGACTTTGGGTCTTATAATTTGATTATGAATATCAATCGCTTCCGTCGCTATTCCTTGGTTATAGCTTCTATTATAAGTCCATACTTGGCTCGTGAGTTCAGCAAAGACAAAAGACGCTGCCGAAGGAATGGTCATGACCATCCACCACGGACTGTTAAACCATACAGCACACACTTGGAGGCAAAGAACTGCAAGAGGGACAGCCATTGCTCCTCCCTGAAGGAAAGAAAGCCCTTTGGCTGTGTTCCTCGCCATAGGATGGCTCGCATGTCCATCCGCAGGGTCTGTTCCCATAAACTTATGAAAGAAATTTTTCATCGCCTTGTATTCCAGCAGGCTTTGAAAGGGGAATCCAACGGTAGCTCCCACCCACCCCAAAACCTGACTGACAAGGGAAGGGCAAAAGAGACTGAAGAATTGCTCCACCACGAATTCAAGTACAAAAAAACGTATGGGAGATCCCACGATTAAGTCTCCCCAAATAAGGGAATCGGTAGTGGATGCAAACCAGGTTTTGACTTTCTCTTCTGCCCCTTCAATGACATCCGCCAATGAAAGAAGGTATCGCGTTACAAAGAAAGAATAGGCACTTTTGAGTTCTTCTTCTGAAAAGTCTGGGAAGGTCTCTTTGACTGTTTGCTTAGCCGTCCAGAGCGTTTGAAAGATAGTATCACGCTCCTCTGGAGAGAGAGAAGGAAGAGTAGACATGAGTGTTTCGAGACTTTTTTGCATATCCTGTTTGGTTATCTCTTCTGGAGAGAAAGGAGAGGCCCAATCTTTCGTTTTTTTCCATACATTTTTGGCTTTTCTCCATCCCGCTTTGATATCTTCTCCCATATCCAAAAACATTTCGGTATTCGAACAGAAGTTATAGAGAAAGAGAGCTGGGCTAAGTGCAAATGTTGCAATGGAAAACTGATTGTCCACACCATGGGTGTGAGATTTGCGCATAGCATAAAGTTCAAAACTAATAAGATACGAAGCTTCAATGAGAGAGGGTAAAATACTCGCTGCTCCGGAGCCAATTACTTTTCCCCATTCAATGCCTCCCTTCACGAGGGATGCAACGCTTTTTTTACACCACCTGACCGTGTTCACACTTGCATCTGGAAGAACACCAACAACAATATAATAAAAGAAAGCGTCTTGGAAAGTGCTTTCACCTTGTATGGTCTTAAGCCATGCTGCCCACGAATATTTGTCTCTCGCATAAATTATGCCCCCATCATACACTGGAACCATTGCTTCAGTAAACCAAAGCGCCAAGGGAATAGCTGCGAGAGCAATGAGTCCCCATTGACCATAGGTGGGCTTCCTCTCAATATCATAGGTTGCCATGTGCCGCAGAGAAACTTGAGCCTTATTGGGAAGATGAGGGGGATCCTCTTGAGGAGAGACAAGGGGAATGACGGCAACTTTTCGACCGCCTTCAAGGTCTCCTCTCTGCTGACCCATAATTGAGGTCATATTCTTCAAAGAGAAATTTCTCTGTTCTTCCTTTCCTCCACCAAGAAGGACAACCCAATCTTTTTCGTCCCCATTGATGGATAGATCTCTACCTCCATAAACAACTCTTTCTTTAAACTCTCGGCTTTTGGAAGAAAACAAAGGCTGCCTCTCCTCCCCTTCATCACCATTAATCCCTATTGCCAAAAGAGTGGCTTTGGTTAATGCATCGCTTTCTATTTCTAGTAGATCAGCCCCCAAACCCAGAAATTTTTTGGCTTTTCTTGGCGCTTCAACATCTTTTTCTTTTCCTTTGCCTTCTTTTGAACCAGAGGGAAGGATATTTCTGTTTTTTTCCTGGTCTTGTGAATATCCGGGAGCTTCTTCCTCTATCTTTTGTTCATTAGCTGGTAGGCTGTCTCTTTCAGGAGAAGGGGGCCGGGAAACGTCAGAAGTATTATCTTCATATAAACGTGGGCTGTTATTTTGCGAGTTTGTGTCCCCAGTTTCATTTCCCTCGCTTAAAGGAGAGGCTTGAGAGTCATTTGGTGATGCGGAAAGAGAAGAGGGATCTTGCCCTTCTAGGGCTTGAAGAGGAAGACCTAACGGCAAATTAAGATTTAATTGGTCAATAAGGGAAGCTCTTTGTGGAAGGTCAGAAGGAGACCCAGAGGTAAGACTGCCGCTACTTTCTCCAGACGAACTTAAATCATCTTCCGTGTCGTCATTTGATAGGGCAGTTGGGAACTGCAGGCGCAAAAGGTTCATAACGCCTTCCAAACCCTCCGTGCCTTCATCCGGGGTTAAAGCGTCGGGATTACTGTCTCTTAATTCGGAAGGAGGAGTTGAAGAAGTACGTTCGTCCCTACCGTCATTAAGCTGTTGAAGGGGCTGAGAGCGTTGAACAAGAGGTGTAGTCCGCTGCGTTTCATCACCGTTTGATCGGCGCATCGCTGAAGCGACGTCAAGTAGAAGCATGGAAAAAATAATGGAATAGGAAATAATTCTCTTAAACATAAAAGTAACCTCTTTATAATTTTTATCTTAATTTTCTTGCATTTACAAGAACAGCCCATTAAAATACATAAGATTTTATCAACAAAAACTTCTTATTAAAGAATTAAGTCAACTAACCACTCATGTCAATTACTTAAATTTTCTTTATTGAAATTTAAATATTTTTGCTAGGAAATCTCTGCAAAGAAGAGTTCTGCTAGAAATACAGACAAGTTCAAGTCGACATCTGCTCCTATGTATGAAACTCTTATAAGAACGAGTCGGGGCACTCTACCTTTGTGAACTTTCAAAGTAAGCACAAGCATATTGGATTCTTTTGGTACCACTCAAACTAATATTTTAAGGCTATTTTCCTCCTTCAAAAAGAGAATTTTCCTGTCCTTCTTAATCATCTTCCCCACCTCAATGTCTCGTGGATCACCTTCATACCCATCTGGATCATTGAAAGGCATTTCGCTGTAACCATGCTTACAATAGAATGGATAGGCATCAGGAGAGGCTTGGGTTTGTAATATTCTGAAACCTTTCTCTCTAACCAACCATTCGCACAGTTTTAGAAAATGACCTCCGAGGCCTTGGCCTCTTAATTGTTCATCGATCACGATAATTCGTAGGGCAGCTCGTTGATCTGACCAAAGTTGAATGTGTGCATAACCAACAATCTTTGTCCCTTGGTAAAAAACCAAATGGAGATGGTCTTTATGATCAAATGTCCAAGTATAGGGATCGGCGACTGGCACCTTATCGAAGAAATATTTTTGCCTGAAATTGCGGACAGCTTCCCATTCATCGTAATGAGTACAAAACCTCATACAAAGGCCATTAAAATCGGCTTGGTCTAAAATTTTCTTAATGAAAGCATCTTTTCCTAAAGTATACCCGCTAAACATAGCCTCTTTTTTTTCATGCAAAGAATCTTGAGTAATTAAACTTAATTTTAAAGCCGCATAATCTTCTAAAGCTTCTGAGTGATGTCGCAAATAATCTCTAAACATAAGGTTAAGCTCAATTTCAGGGTTTCCTTCTTCATAAACATGCAGGTTAATATTAGAGAGAGGGGGCCTTTTTCTAAACCCAAGGTGCAAGGGAATGTTGAATTCTCCCCTGTATTCATATCCACTTCTTTGAAGGGCATGAACTGAAAGGGCCTTCTCTCTCACAACCGCAATGATATCAAGCTTAGGCTTTGCGCAAAGTCCTGGAACGGCTGTTGAGCCCACATGATGAACCGCAACGCAGTTATCTCCAAGAGCTTGTTTCAGGGTTACTGCTTCCTCTTCAAACAAGATGGGCCAATTAGAATCATAGGGAACAACTTCAATCTTGCTGGGCATGCTCAAGGACATTTCCGCCCTTCTGGACGCACACGGATTCAAGATTTCAGGCGGTGTAGGCGAACCCGGCGACTACGTCATCGAGCGGGCCTTCGTCGAGAAATAGCCCCGCTCTCAGGC
>JAKBAL010000236.1 GCA_021809225.1 Pseudomonadota bacterium
AAAGAAACCTAGAGATGGGGTCGGATTTGGGGCATGGTGGGTGGATCCTATGCTTGAGAAGAAGCTAGGAAAATAGATGGTTTTTTTTTCTTCTCATGAGCTTAGGCAAGAAAGACTGGATTGCTTCGCTCCGCTCGCAATGACCACCTCCCACCGCCGTCATTACGAGGCTCTGCAAAAGCCGAAGCAATCCAGAAAACTTAAGGAGAACAAAAAGTGATCTCCTATCTCCTCAGGCGGCTCCTTCTCATCATTCCCACCCTTTTCGGTATTCTGGTGATTAACTTTATCATTATCCAAGCTGCTCCTGGGGGGCCTGTAGAGCAGATGATTGCAAAAATCCGTGGAAACAACGTGGATGCTACGGCGCGTCTTACGGGGGCGAACATGGAATCAAACCATGCCATGGAACAGTTCGGTGATTCCCATGGTTTTGAATCTAAATACCGCGGAGCTCAGGGCCTTGATCCTGAATTCATTAAAAAACTTGAGAAGATGTTTGGTTTTGATAAACCACCCCTTGAACGGTTTTTGTTGATGGTCAAAAACTATCTGACCTTTAATTTTGGAGATAGCTACTTTAAGGACCGCTCTGTCATTGGTCTTATTATTGAGAAACTACCTGTTTCCATTAGTATTGGTTTATGGACTACTCTTTTTGTCTATTTAATTTCAATTCCTCTTGGGATTCGCAAAGCCGTCTTGGATGGGACGCCCTTTGATATATGGTCAAGTGCTGTCGTGATCATAGGGTATGCTATTCCTAGCTTTTTGTTTGCCATTCTCTTGATTGTTCTTTTTGCAGGAGGTAGCTTTTGGTCAATCTTTCCCTTAAGGGGACTTGTCTCAGACAACTGGCATGAATTAAATTGGGGGTGGAAAATTCTTGATTATTTGTGGCATATGGTTCTTCCCATTACAGCCCTTGTGATCAGTGGTTTTGCCAGCCTCACCCTTCTCACCAAGAATTCCTTCTTAGAAGAAATTAATAAGCTCTATGTCACAACTGCGCGGGCCAAGGGATTGACGGAGCGACGTGTGCTTTTTGGTCATGTTTTTCGCAACGCGATGTTGATTGTTATTGCTGGCATGCCATCGGCGCTTATCAATATCTTCTTTGCTGGATCCCTCCTCATCGAAGTCATTTTTTCCTTAGATGGTTTGGGACTCTTAGGGTTTGAATCGGCTATCGGTCGAGACTATCCTGTTGTCTTTGGGACCTTATATATCTTTACGCTCCTGGGGCTACTCCTTCATATTATTGCGGATCTGACCTATACCTTCGTTGATCCTCGGATCGATTTTGAGCGGAGAATGGGATAATGGCTTTTTCTCCCCTTACGCTGCGACGTCTTCACCAATTTAAGACCAATAAACGGGGCTATGTTTCTTTCTGGATATTTTTGGTCCTATTTTTTTTGACTCTTTTTGCTGAATTTATTGCCAATGATAAACCTCTCCTCATCAAATATGATGACCATTATTACTTTCCCATTTTTAAGGAATACCCAGAGACAGTTTTTGGGGGAGAATTTGAAACAGAAACCAACTACCGTGACCCTTTTGTGCGTGATTTGATTAATAAAAAAGGTTGGATGATTTGGCCCTTAATTCCATACAGCTATAATACGGTCAATTATGACTTACCTGTACCGGCACCGGCACCTCCTTCAAAAGAAGATTGGCTTGGCACAGATGATCAAGGCAGAGACGTTCTTGCACGCCTGATTTATGGGTTTCGTATTTCTGTTTTGTTTGGCTTGACTTTAACGCTGTTCAGTTCACTCGTCGGTGTTGCTGCAGGAGCGATTCAGGGATATTTTGGGGGCCTCACAGATCTTCTTTTCCAGAGATTTATGGAAATTTGGTCGGGCATGCCAGTCCTTTATTTATTGATTATTTTGGCAAGCTTCGTACAACCTAATTTCTGGTGGCTTCTAAGTTTGATGTTGCTTTTTAGCTGGATGGCTTTGGTTCCCGTGGTGAGAGCCGAATTTTTACGAGCTCGGAACCTTGATTACGTCAGAGCTGCGCGCGCCTTAGGTCTTGCAACGCCAAAGATTATTTACCGCCATGTTCTTCCCAATGCTATGGTAGCCACGTTGACTTTTATGCCTTTTATCCTCAATGGATCGATCACAACCTTGACATCCCTCGACTTTTTAGGGTTTGGACTTCCTCTTGGGTCCCCTTCCCTGGGTGAGATGTTGAACCAAGGAAAAAATAATTTGCAAGCCCCCTGGCTGGGGATAACAACATTTACCGTTCTTGCTGTGATGTTGACACTTTTGATATTTGTTGGGGAAGCGGTTCGAGATGCATTTGATCCTCGGAAGACGAACCTATGACAAAGCCTTTATTGTCCGTTGAAAATTTAAGCGTTTATTTTCGTCAACAAGAAAAGATTGTTGAGGCCGTAAAGTCCGTTTCCTTTACGCTCAATCCCCGTGAAACCGTAGCTCTTGTGGGTGAAAGTGGATCGGGTAAATCGGTGACAGCTCTTTCGATCCTTCAACTATTACCTTATCCCAAGGCTTTCCACCCCTCAGGTCATGTGTATTTCCATGATCATGATTTGCTTGGGGCCAAAGAGAATTATCTGCGTAAGGTTCGTGGCAATAAAATTGCCATCATTTTTCAAGAACCCATGACATCCCTTAATCCGCTTCATACGGTTGAAAAGCAAATCAGCGAGGTTTTGCAAATACATAAAGGGCTGACAGGAAAGCCGGCACGTAAGCGTTGTATCGAAGTTCTGGAAATGGCGGGCTTTAAAGATGGAGAATCACGTCTTCAGGCTTATCCGCATCAGCTTTCTGGAGGCCAGCGCCAGCGGGTCATGATTGCTATGGCGCTGGCTTGTGAACCGGAAATTCTGATCGCAGATGAACCCACGACCGCCCTTGATGTAACCATTCAAGCTAAACTTTTAGATCTTTTACAAGAGCTTCAAAAAAAGCTGGGTATGGCGATGTTGTTGATTACACACGATTTAGGGATTGTCCGTAAAATGGCGGATCGCATTGTGGTCATGAAGGATGGCTATGTTGTCGAAGAAGGGGAAAAGGATAAAGTTTTCTCTCACCCAACGTCTCCCTATACACGTCACTTGATTAATTCTTTCCCAAAGGGTGAGGCTGTACCCGTCTCGTCTGAGGCTCCAGCGATCCTTAAAGCGGATCACGTGAAGGTTTATTTTGAGATTCGGGAAGGTTTTCTTCGCCGAAAAGTCGGGGATATTCGTGCTGTTGATGATATCAGTATCACCTTAAAAGAAGGACATACTTTAGGCGTTGTAGGAGAATGCGGGTCCGGAAAGACAACGCTCGCCTTGGCTTTATTGCGCCTTGAAAAAAGTCAGGGTAATATATGGTTCCATGGACGTGAAATTCAAGGTCTTTCAAGAAAAGCCCTGCGACCCTTACGGCGTGAGATGCAGATTGTTTTTCAAGATCCTTACGGATCCTTAAGTCCTCGAATGAGTGTGGGACAAATTGTTGCGGAAGGACTTGAAGTGCACGGTTTGGGTAAAACACCCAAAGACCGAGATGCTCAAGTCGTTCAAGCTCTTATCGAAGTGGGCCTAGACCCTGAATCACGCCATCGCTATCCCCATGAGTTTTCCGGTGGCCAGCGTCAACGTGTTGCTATTGCTCGAGCCATCGTTTTAAAACCTAAGCTTATCGTCCTTGATGAACCCACGTCCGCACTTGATCGATCCGTGCAAGTCGATATCATTGACTTATTACGAAAACTACAGTCGAGTCATAAATTGGCTTATCTTTTTATTAGTCATGATTTAGCGGTTGTTCGGGCGATCAGCCATGACGTTCTTGTCATGAAAAAAGGTGAAATCGTAGAGCGAGGCTCTGCTAATTCCATCTTTACATCTCCCCAAGAGCCCTATACACGGGCCTTGATTAAAGCCGCTTTTGATTTAAAGATAGGATAAGAATTTCACTCATAGCACGTTCTCTTGTTGAGGTTCTTCTGATTTTGGTATTGGAAGTCCCATAGCAGGATAGAACTGACTATTCCCGAATATTGACATTGAGTTGTGTAAATTTTCGAGAAGTTGGCTCCTCCGCATTTGTTCTAAATATTTCGCTAAATCAGAGCTGGCTTGATTTTGATTGTTGGTTTCATCCGTGTAGGCATTCGAATAAGTGGGAGGTTGATCTTCCGGATAAGTTGGGTATGAAGGAAGAGGAATATTCTCGTCAAACTCTTCATTGTAAATCGCTTGTTGTTCATCATAGGGCACTTGAAAATAAGGTTCATAGTCATAAAAATATGGATAAGCAAAGAATAAGCCAAAGGGAAACAGGAATCTTCTGTGGTGTCTTCTTTTAAAGGATTGATTTTTCGGAAATACGTTCTTCTGTTGGTAATTGAAGAAATGAGTCCCCTGATTAAAACTAGGTGCTATAGACGGTTGTTTCCTTATGGCAGGTATGGAACCTTGAATGCCCTTATTAAAAGTAGACCCGAACGTTGGAGAGCCAGGGGAGACAGATTGAAAATGTTCTATATGAGGTTTGGGTGGTGATGGAGGTGCCACCGGTTCAAACGGCTGAAAATGTTCTATATGAGGTTTGGGTGGTGATGGAGGTGCCACCGGTTCAAACGGCTGAAAATATTCTATATGAGGTTTGGGTGGTGGTGGAGGTGCCTG
>JAKBAL010000237.1 GCA_021809225.1 Pseudomonadota bacterium
AAATGGTGTCTATGTTCCAGTCCCACTCGAAGCTGATGAACCTGGCCTAACGAGCGAAAATGAACTTGTTCTTCCTAATTATCTCTTCGGTAAGTGCTATATAGGAGGTTGGTCAGCGGCCTCTTTTTGGGGGTTGACTGATCAACTTTTTCGAAAAGTATGGGTATTGACAACTAATTTTGTTCGAAAAAAAGAAGAGGTTAAATCAGGCCACACATATCTCTTACAACATATTTCAAATGATTACTTTTTCGGGCTTCATACGGAGTGGATTGGTCAAGATAAAGTGCTATTGAGCGATCCCCATAAGATAGTCATAGATTTTGCAAACTTTATTGATGCATATGGATTACAGAGCTTTATAGATGTTTTGACTGCTTATTTACATTCAGAACATAAAAATTTGACTGTACTGCTCGATTACGCGCATAAGGCAAATAATAGAACAATTTTCAAACGCATTGGATTTATGCTTGAAAAATTGGCACCTAATGAGGAGATGGCTATTTCTCGTTGTTTAGAGAATATAAGTAAAGGCCCCGCTAAATTCGCACCAAAACTTTCATGCGAGATCTATATCTCAAAATGGAAACTCAAAGTCCCACAGCATATGGTAGAGCAATGATA
Organism: Pseudomonadota bacterium; assembly: GCA_021809225.1. Next base: position 628 of record JAKBAL010000237.1, read on the forward strand.
ACAAAACAAGAATTAATAAAAAAACATAAAAGTTTAAACATCCCCTTACCAACAATCGAGAAGGATTATATTTTAGGATTAATGCTTTCCTGCCTCTATAGGCATCCTATCATAAAGAATCAATGGTTTTTCAAAGGAGGGACGTGCCTTAAGAAGCTATATATTAATGATTATCGTTTCAGCGAAGACTTGGACTTTTCTTTAACAAATGAGGCTTCAATTGACCCACAGGAAATAGAAAGTTATCTTTTGGAAGCATTCGCATTGGGAGAAAAGTTATTTGGTCTCATCATCGACAAAGCAAATATAAACATCAATCCTTTCCCTGATAAGAATGGCCTTTTTATCCAAATACGAGTTCCTTTCCAAAGTCCCCTCATGACGTCTGGATCTTTGCCAAAAATAAAGCTAGACCTCTCAAAAAATGAGGTTTTAGTTGATGAACCTTCGATAATGCCGCTTTTCCATTTCTATTCTGATGAAGATAATGTTTCAGTTCCTATCCTTAGTTATAGCTTAGACGAGATTTTTTCCGAAAAATGTAGGGCTCTGGTAGAGCGAACTCGGCCTCGAGATCTCTATGATGTCATCCATTTATATGAAATTTTTTATCAATCTTATAGTGACTGGGATAAATTTCTTAAGATTGCTCATGCAAAGTTTGAATTTAAATCCTTATCCTTTCCAAAAGACTTCATGAATTTATCACCAAGCTTATTTGAGGCTACTCGGGAAGCTTGGTCTTATATGCTTTCTCATCAAATCTATCCGTTGGAAGCAATTGACGACTATATCCAAAAATACTTTCACATAGTAGATCGATTTTCGAGGTTGTAAGAAAAAGTCAATTATGATGAGTCAAAACTTATTTACTATGCTGAAATACAGAAAAACATAAGAGAGGATACGAAAAATGAATAAAAGTCAAAAACAAGTCTGGATTTCCAGCAAGAAAATAAGCAATGGGGAATGCTTTGTACGCTCTGTCAAAGTGAAGTGAAAAAAGCTAATCAAGAGCTTGCTCACATTTTGAATCCTGAAGCAAACACGCGAGAAACCAATTTCTTCCATGATTAAAAAAGGATATTTCATGAATGTAGGTAAGCCTATTGAGGATATGTAAAAAGCTTGGCTTTATACGCTTTATAATTAAAATCAAAACCACGCATTTGAGATAATTTAACTATGCCCAAAGAACTAATACTGACTCATAGCAAACCGCAATGCTAAGACTTCTCTGAACGGTTGTAGGTTACTGGTTATTCTCGTTGCACCTACAAGTATGAACTTTGAGAGTTTTTTTACTTAAAAATCAGATAATTATTCGGGAGCCCCTTGCTATACTCCTTCTCTCATGCAATTCTAAACTGACTATAATATTACAAACTTTCCACCTAAGAAGAAGGATATTTATGGCATGTCTTCCCTTGATAAAAAAATCATCGATTCTCTTATTCGCTCTCTTTGCATGTAATTCAACTTGTCTTGCAGTTATTGTAGCAGATATTGACGTTGTGGATTCTCCCTTTGTTATTACGAGAAAAAATGTTTCCATAGTAAGTGGGAGGTGTGATCCTCAATCTTTAAAGGCACCTACTGAAGAAATTGAACTTTCAAAGCATATTCGCATTGTTTTTTTTGATACGAAATTGCAGAAATTTACAAATGTACTTGGAGAGCCAAATCCAGGCGTATATTATTTTTCTGCTCCTAGGACTCAAACCTTGCAGCCTTATCCAGCGACCTTTTCTATCCCTAAGTGGTTTAGCATAAAATTTGACCCATCCTCACCAAAACCCAGGTTAGATCTTTCTCAGTTTGTAGGAGACACGAGACAGTTCGGGCGCACAAAAGTAATCCGTTTCAATAATCAAGCTTTCGATGTTATAAATGATTCCTCAAGCCCAAAAATTGTCCTTAAATCTTTAGGACTTCATGATGAAACCCGGCCTGATCTTACTTCTTATTTATATCAAAACTCAGAAGACCTCTTTCCATTACTTTCGAGTACAGAAGAAACATACAAATTTTTAAATAGATTTCAAAATAGAAAAAAGGAGAGAAGAAAAAATTTAAAAGGTTACTTTTACTTCAGCGAGCCATATGATCTTCGTCTTACTCGTAAAAGGAGCGAGATAGATTTCCATTGCAACAATAATGTACCCAATAGTACTTTTTTAAAGAGTGAGAAAGGAAAAATAGGTGAACTTGCTGCCGATATTACCATGCAATGGCGAAACTTTAGCAAGAAAAATGGTAAATATAACGGAGCAAGCGATCAAGGGTTTGATGGAGTTTATTGTCAACAAAATGCTCTTTTTCTTTCTGATTCTAAACATTATAAAAAAACACCTAGTTTACGTACTATTCTAAATAGTGATATATATTCAAAGATAAGTGCTCGTTTAGAAAATATAGATCGGCTTGGCTCACCCTTACAACGAGAGACAGCGGCCTATATTCGTGAATTTCTCATAAACCATCCAAATGATAGTTATCTCCTTGCCTACGTTATTATTCCGGATGGGCATGTAAAAGCACTGGTAAAGCCTATAAGAAATATGCAAATGGATCTCGACCCTACAGGGCGCATTGCGGCGTTGGAAAGAAGAAATATAAAGTTGAGAAGAAAGGGTATATTTAACATAGGAGTATACCATGAAGAAAAAAGGGAATTTAAAAAAGCTGTGAGGTATTATCACGAGGCCGCTGATCTAGGGGATAATAAGGCCTTGTTTATACTTGGAGATTGGTATGAAGTTGGTAAAGGGGTTACAAAAGATCTTCAACAAGCTAAAAGATTTTATAAGGAAGCAGCTGACAAAGGCTATGCTGCAGCTCAAAACAACCTAGGTCATATGTACTATTGGGGAAAGGGAGTTCTTCGAGATCAACGCGAAGCAAAACGCTATTTTTTATTAGCTGCAAACCAAAATCATCCAGATGCTTTCTATAATCTTGGGAGGCTGTACCAGGACAAGCCTTTTCAAAAAGATTGTATTGATTGCGTTGTTTATTATTATAGAGAAGCAGAAAAACATGGCCATGCGGGAGCTCAGAATGCGCTTTCAGCGCTATATAGAGATGGGCATGGTGTTCCTGAAAATACAAAAAAAGCAACAAAATTGTTAAAAAAAGCTGTAAGACAAGGCCTACCCGAAGCTTTTAGAAATCTTAAACAAATGGCAGAGGATGGGGACGTTGATGCTCAAAAGCGTTTGGCAGACTTATATAGGAACGGGGATGGTGTTTCTGTAAATACCAAAAAAGCAACACAATTATTAAAAAAAGCTGCAAAACAAGGACTACGCAAAGCTTTTAACAATCTTGAAGAAATGGCATTGGAGGGAGACGCTGATGCTCAAAAGCGTTTGGCAGAATTAAGATCTGATGATGTAACAGGTCCAGAAAAGGAAAGTGCATTTGCCAAAAGACCAGAAATACTTGAGGGATTTTTTCCTTATAAGGATCCAGTTCAGCTTATCTCATTTTTCGCGTTTGGTGATCCTAACTTAGAATTCACTCCTGAGGGAATGCCTGTGTATCGTATGGAAGAAGAGAATGAAGAAGAATATTTGAGTGATGAGGATCCTAAAGGAAAGGGAAAAGAAAAGGAAAAAATTTCATAGTTCTCTCGAAGACCCAACACTTCTGAGAGGAAAAAGAAAAAACTCAAAATTCTGTTAGATCAAGGAATGATAAGGTTTACTCCCTTAATGTACAGTACAAAAAAGGGAATCTTTATCAATTAATTCAACAAAATAATGACCCTCTCGGTTTTTACAAAGTGCTCTCTTCCCTTAGGAAGCTCCCATGGCAAACGCATTGAATATTCGATAAGATTAAATTGCTCCTAATTGTTAGGAAAATTTTTTAGAGTTATATTTCCTTATTAAAAAATAATAATAAGGAGATGGAACTCATGAATTTATCAGCCACTTTTCTTGATCATTTCGAAACTTTAGAAGATCCTCGACTCGACAACCACAACCTCATTCATAATTTTACGGATATTCTTGTCATTACAATTTTAGGAACAATTTGT
>JAKBAL010000238.1 GCA_021809225.1 Pseudomonadota bacterium
AAGAAATGACGCTCTATGCGGAACATATTTTTTAATGTTAGCAATGTAGCCTGGCCATTCTTCAACCGATTTTTTTTTTTCGTAGATCGACAGAAAAGGAGCGAGCACCCGTTGATAAGGACTGCTTGTGGTTAAAAAGAGTCGCCCACCCTTTTTAAGACACAGAAAAATTTCTTGAAAAGCTTTCTCGATGGTGGACGGAGAGAGAAAGTGGAGAACCATGGATACATTGATCGCATCAAAAGTATCTTTAGGAAAAACCACCTCATCTGGGAAATGACCGGCGATTAAGGTAAGGCGCGAAAGCTTTTTTTGAGAGAGTCCTTCTTGCAAGATCTCTAAATGCTTTTCTTCTAAATCACAGGCCGTTATTTTACATCCCCCATTGATAACAGGTAAGGTTGCAATACCGAACCCACAGCCTATATCTAAAAAGTTTCCAGAGAGGTGCGCCTGACAATAGGTGACGAAAGCCCTTTGAATCTTATCCAGAGAAGGGGACATATACCCCATGCGATTAAGGGTGGGAATATAGTTTGGTGTGTTGGGTATCTGACTTGCAAAGTTCATCATTAAAATCTATTATTATTTTAATCATTTATCTTACTCTAAAAAGATCAAATGGTAAGCCCAAAAGAAAGGTTTAGTATGCTTATTAGGCTCTCATCTCAGGCTGTACCAAAAGACATTCATCATAAACTTGATTCCTTTTTTCAAGATCTGAAAGCCGTTGGTATTTCATACATCGGACATGGTGTGGTAAGCAACGAAGGAAATCACACAGGGTATTTTAGTAATGAAGAGTGGGGAGAATTTTACGTTCAGAACCAGTATTTTTTTGCTGAACCCATTCTAGAAAATTATCAGCAAAAACAAATTGATCTTATTTCATGGGAAAAGCTAGAGGAGAAAAATGCCATTGCTCATGCCCGCAATGCATGCACAAAAATTGTTTCTGGCATGACCATTTGCAAAAAAGACGAGGACTTTAATACGTTTTTTAACCTTGGCTTTGATAAAGATGTCAATCTTGCTGAATTCATCTTCCTGAAAAGAGACCTTCTTCTGGCCTATTTTAAAATATTTAACAGCTGTCATTTGTTATGGAGAAAAGGCAAAGGATATTAAGGGAGAATCCCCCTCCTTTTTTTCGTTTTACGATAAATTAACATGAAGGATGGAAAGGGAGGGAGTTTGAGTGTAAAGATAGAACAATGTCATTATCTCCATTGAACTTGAAGATACCATGTTCCCTACTGACATGTGTTATTCTTACATAGGCGGATAGTTTTTTAGATACCCCTCCAAAAGTCTTCTTTAAAACAGCCTTAGAATTTTAGCATTTCCTTAGACTTTCGTCAGAGGTTTTTGGAGTTGTCCAGATTTTTAGATAAAATTCCCAAAAATTATTAGAGATACTCAATTTGTTTAATTAATCTCTTTAAAGTGATTTCCTTTTATTTTTCAAGCCAAGAATGAAAAAGCGTATATAGCGATAGTTTACAGAGTCTCAAGTTATTTATCCTTTGGGCTGTGGAGCAGATCCTCTTACCTTAAATGCTTTATCTAAATTGCGACGAATAAAATAAGTTGGTTGTGTAAACATCTCGTTAAAGTCACATTCTTCAATAACAGGTAGTTCGCAATGAACGATTGAGTTGCCTCTAGCTATAACTTGTAGATCTTCAGAGAAATAAGCATCGTAGTCTTTAAATTTCATTTTTGCAGCATCCATCCTTAGGATTTTTCCGATCTCTTTAACGAGGTATTTCTCATTTTTTGAAGAGATCTTTTTTTCTTCAATCCATTCTACAAGCATTTTAAGATCTTTTGAGTAGTCTTCATGAAGCACATTGAATAAAACATTTTTGATATGATCGTATTGCGATTCAGGTAGACGTCGATGCTGAGTTTTAAGGAGGCAAATATTCTCTTTGAGGAAGTCCTGATGCATTCGGAAAAGATATCCCAAAACCCAGCTTTTGGTCATTTGGTTTTTTGCTAATTTAAACGAATTATCATGATAATTTTTTGATTCATGTATAATCAATTGAGTGGGTTTTTCATTTTTATAAGCAATAACATCTAATCCATTTTCTTGGCTATTAGATTTATGAGAAAAACTTTCTTTCTTAAAAAAAGTTTTATAAAAATAGCAAGCAGCTTCTTCACCCAAATCTCCTGCATCTAAAGAGTATTTCTTTCTTAAAGAGTCAGGAATTCGAACGATATCTAAAATAGGATAGTCTTTACTTTCTTGAGTAAGTGGAATTAATGTATCAATGTCATCCGCAAATGCTGAGCCAGTACGATTATCCCAGTCCATTACAATTGCGTTGGCTTGAATTCTTCCTTTTACAGAGATAAAACATGTTGTAAATAAACCTAAATCATCTGACCCTTTGATATGCCCATTATTAACTAATCTCGTATGATCATCTTCTGAAAAGAGAAGAAATTTGTTTTTTGTTTTATTTATATTTTTACCAATTAAGCGAGCCTCTTTATTGAACTCAATAAAACCATCATTTGTCAAAAAACCACCCCTAAGAGAAAGAAGCGTTTCTCTCTCAAAGATTAATTTATTATCATTTTTAAAATGAATGGAATGTTTAAGGTGTAATCCATATTTTTTTATACTCTGAGCACGATTTTCTTTATTTTTAATTTTTTTATCTGTATCTATAAAAACCACCTTTCCTGTGTTAATGAAAATTCCTCCTAATTTGCTGGGGTAAGATTCTTCTATATTTAAGGAGTGGCAATTCATGTTGCCTATAAATTTAACAGAGAGATCACGAGGAATTCGAAAATATATATTTTCATTCTGTGGAATAGGAGCACTGTTCTTTAATTCATAACAGTTTTCGTCTTCTAAAAACCGTGTCTTAAAAAGGCAAGATTCTTCGCCTTTGATTGTTTCTTTGATTTTTTTCCAATTAGCATCGACTGAAATTTCCGTATCTTTCCTTTTTTGCTTATATAAACTATAAGAAATTTCTCCATTATCAAAGAAGTCAATATAAATCTCTGCCCATGTGAGCGCAGATTGAAAATAGAAAAATAAAAGAAAAACTAAGCAGACTTTAATAGGTTTTATGCTGTAATTCACGGCTTTTTTATAAATTTGATAATAAATGCTTTTAGTGACTTTTACATTGTTTACCATATTATAATATACATAATTAACTGAGTGTACAGCTTTTTTAGGAAGCGATTGAGGAGGGAGCATGATGTTTCTAATTAAATAAAGGTTGCTGAAACTTTTATTAATCGGAGGCACCATTGTGCGGAGAAAAGTTTTAATAAGTATATTGTGTGGGCTAAAGGTTTAAAAATAAGTTCTTGGAAGGGGTCGTGTCAGAAATAAGATTTCTTACTTTGGCAAGCTTCTTTTAAATCATAAAGTAAGCATTACAGTCTCAAAAGCTAGATTTTCGCTATTAATATTAATAGCTTGTATAATATTATAAAAGAGATGGGGTTATGGATTATTTTACAAAACAGGATAAGATCCTCTATCAGACTGTTAAGAAAATCGTCAAGGAACTTGATACAACTCGGCCTTTTTTAACCTAAATTCCCAGGTTATTTTGTAACTATGTTTGGACGATGTTTATTTTTGAGAGTATTTCTCGTTGAGATTTTGTGACTGCAGTCAGGATGTGGCCATACTTCCTAGAGTGGATTATTTTGGTGAGAGACTCGATTTCTTTAAGGAGTTCCCAAATGGTGTAACGTTTGATGAGTTCAGACTTTCTCATCTCTTTTCGAAGGGTGCTCATAAGGATGAAGACGATGAAACTTATCTGTAGTTTCTTGAACCTATTCATAAGAAGTCAAGGAATTAAGGTTAACGTCGAGAAGTGTTATTGCTGAACGAAGTCGGATTGAACTCCAGACCATTCATTTGCATCTCCATCAGTTTCAGGGGCATATACGTGAATTCCTGGCTGTGATTCACTGTCTTTATTACCAAAGATGACTTCTTTTAAAGCCTTTCCACTAGATTGAATCTTGAAAGAATGAATATCACTTTTTTCACCCACAAAACTCAAATAGGTTACTATAGCTGACTCGACAGAAGAATCATCATGAACAGTGTGAGTCCAGGAGGAGAGATCAAAAGATGTATCGCAAAAACCCAATGAGGGGAGTAAGGTGCCTAACTCAGTATAAGCTCTAGCTTTTGGGTCGTAGATCCTTACCAATGGACCTTTCTCACTTGTCCGATGGTTAACAATTAGCTCATACACATCACCCTGCAGCTCCTGGTTAGGCAATTGCAAAGCAATGGCCGAGTGCTTATTCCTAGCATCTGGATTCGCACCTGTTGTCCGAAAGGTATGGGGAGCAACCTCAAGTTCTGGTTTTGGCAGAGAAGAGTTAAAGGTTAACGGAAGAGATTCATTCTCTATTTCGCTAATATTAACTCCTTTACTCTCGACCACAGGAGCTTTAGAGCCTGATTCTACACCTGATCCTTTATTCATAGAAGCTAATTGAGAGAAAACCTTAACACTTTCTGCTAGATCTCCAGCACCATTTTCATTAGGGCTATCCTCATAAAACCACCCTATCCAATGTTCTCGTGACAGTGTACAAGGGAAAATAAGTTGATAGAAACGAATGAAGGGAATTGTTTCCTCACGACTCAAC
>JAKBAL010000239.1 GCA_021809225.1 Pseudomonadota bacterium
AGAGAGATTCCAGCTGGTATTACAGCTTACAAAAAATAAGTCCTCTCAGGAAGCTACCTTTGCAAGTAATTTTTTTTATGCTTTAATAAAGAGCATATAATTAAGGGAGGAAAAAATAATGAAAAACTCCTTTTTGTTATGCCTTATCAGCATTTTTTATCTTAATTCTAACGGCATTTGCGGTAAAACTGATTTACTTATCAGAGCGCAGGATGATGAAACAGAGGGTGGATTAAAGCTTAAGATCTCTATACCTCAAACAATCCGTACTGGCCCAGTGGGAGATGATATAGAGGTTATTTCAGATAATGGCAAAAAAGCCATAAGAGATAGCAAGGGTACCTTTATTAAATATGATTATGTTGACAAGGAAGGGAATATAGCTTCGCAATTATCTGTTAAAAAGCTCTTTGGTATAAATGGCGAATGGCCTCCCACAAAAGCACTTATTTCTATGACTGATCCTGAAGGAAAAAGAGAAGAGATATCTCTTGAGATTAAACAAGATAATAAAAAGATATTTTTTGTAGAGTATGGAGAATTTACATACAACATACCTTCTTATATAAATTCTTGGAATTTCCATTATCCATTTGTTCTTGAACCTCGAGATTCTGAAGGAAACATACTCTCCTCTAAATCTGTTGACCAAATGCCTTTTTTTGATGATGTCTCTACTTTTGGAACGGTATGGACCGTCTTTGATATGTACGGGAGAGATATAGAGGCTTTAAATGATAAAGAGACTCAATTAAAATGGGTTAAAAGGGGAAAAGTAAGAATTTTTCCTCATATGACTGAAGAGCAGTTCAAAAAACTTTATCCCTATGATACATATCAAAAATATGAAAAAAATGCCTTTTATGACTACAGACCCCAAGACATAAATGGGGAACATGTTCTTTGTTTTTTTCCAGTTGTTTTTGGAACTTCAAAATACACCTCTCAATCTTTTGATGTTGTTTCTCATGAAACAGGACATAATGTCCTAAATATTCTACGCCCCGATCTTTGGGGATCAACCTCAAGTGATATAATTGCGTTTCATGAGACTTTTGGAGATATAACTGCTCTTTTTTCAGTTCTTAAGTTTCCTGAATTGAGAGAAAGAATTTTAACAAAAACAAAAGGAAATCTTCATGTTCCTTCTTTTCTTTCTGTAATAGGAGAAAAAATAGTTGATCGAGATGCGACCGATTACACAAAAATTTCTGTGCTCCCCTCTTGTGAAGAGCATGAGCTTTCTGAACGCTTAACTCGGGCTCTTTATGGAACATTTGCTGATTTCTTTAATACAACCCGTAAAGACAACTCTTACGGAATTGATTCACTTTTAGAAAAGACAGCAGATACCTTTAGACTAACATTTCTGCGAGCAACGCTGAATTCAAAGTTAACCTCCTTTATCGATTTTGGAAGGACTTTAAGGTCAGAAGCAAATCCATTACCATTGCTTGAACATCTCGTACACATCAATTTTCTACGCCAAGGGATCGATCTTACTGATCAACTTCTTCCCATCCAGGTATGCAGCTTAGAAACGGGAGAGGAAGATCAATCAAAAGCATTGGGATGTTCTACTGGAAGAGTAATCAAAAAGAAGAGTTTTATGTCTCCCTTTAATTCGTATAGCCTAACAAGCGAGTTTTTTAACAATTCCAGTACTGAATATTATCAAAATTAAAATTTTACAAAAGCTCTCATTCAAGGAGGAATGTCGTTATGAAAAAAATTATGATTATCTTTTTTATTGGTTTGCTTGCAATTAAGAGCACGCTTTTTGCGTGTATATATTCTGATTTAAGGCAAACACTAGAAGAATGGGAAACTTCTGGTTTATCAAAAGCGGCCATTGCCAGAAGGTTAGACCTCCCCTACGGAACTCTTTACTCTTTTTTAAGCAAAGAAGGAGCAACTTCACCTACAGTTTTAGAGAAATATAAAAGTTACATTAAAAAGCAGACACCTACTAAACAGAGGTCTATACATAAAACTCAAATTACCTTAAAACTAGAAACCAAGCCGTCATTTTCAAATAATGTCCTTAGATCACGATATTTTCCAGAAAAGGTTGAACAACTAGGAAAAGATAAAGGTCCTTTCCCGCTAGAGAGTAGCCCACTTGTGCCTGGAATAAAAATAGAAGAACAACAAAAATTTGAGAAAACATCAGGAAATTCACTAGTAAAAAAGTCTATTGCTAAGTCAATTCCAGTTGTTACATCGACAAGGTCAGAATCCTCACAAAAACCAGTTTCTATAACGATAAAAGACAATCCTACGCTAAATACCATAGTACCTAGACAAGTTGCCGTTTCTTCCTCTTTGGATGAAGGGAAAGAAATCATTCCCCATTATATAGTGACCCAGTCAAAGTATGAAGATGGATATGATTCGGAAGACGAAGAGAATTGGAAACCCTCTCAGAAAGAATATTCAAGGACGCAAAGGAAAAATGATGAGGTTCTTGTTCCTTTCTTTAGAGGAGTTCACTGCTTTAGAAACTATTTCCCTGGAGAAGAAAAATCTAGATTTCTCAATGACCAGCAAGTAGGGGAAGGGGTATTTTCAACGGCTTCTTTCGATATATTACAACTTGAATATACTGAACAAAGCCCGTCTACACAACTTGTAAAATACCGGCGTTTTTCAAATGAAATGAAAAGAGCTATTCGCCAAAAAGCTTTAGAAATACAGTCAAATAACATTAGAAAGCAGGTCAATAAACTTAAAGAAGGAGCCCCTGTTATTGTCGATGGTATCAGATTTAAAAACCCACAGGTTGGACTTTATTATTTATATGTTAAATCCTATGCCCGCTTCCTAGAACGCCTTAAAAATCATACTCTTTTGCCAGAGGAGGCATTAAAAGAGTTTATTGCTGTTGCAAATACAATTGCTTCTGCGGCTGAGCTTCCCGATCATGCTATACGCTATGCAGCGGGACTTAAAATCGAGGGAAATGTTCTTAGGCCAGAGTTTGACGCCCAAGGAAAACCAAAAAATCCTTATTTAGGGAAGGTATATGTCATTCTTGTGCCATACCAAGATATAGAAAGGGTTGGATTATTTAGGGTATTAGAAGCTTACGCCACAAATGAGATGCCAGTTAATTGTAGGATTATTAATGAATGTGAGGCTGATTTTGCAGGAGGCATCCCAGGAAGGTACGTAGTGAGTGAGCAAATTATACGAGTACCTAATTTTAAGCATGAATGGAAAAGGAAACACGAGGTAAAATATGGATTAACGAAAAGAATGTATGACAACTTACGTAAAGAGATTATTGCAACTAAAGGAAATGTGTTAAATCAGGAGCCAGTGTACGAAAAGCTTATACAGCAGATTATAAATCATAAGTATCGCCAACAACCTAATGATCGTACTCTATCAAATCAACTTCTAGAAATAGCAAGAAATGAAGCATGGCTGAGAGGAGCAAATTTGCAATTCTTGGACTTTAGACGATTACCAACTTCCACCAGACCTACCGTAGAAAAGGCAAAAAGTATACTTCATCAAATTAAACCAAACTAAAAGGTCGGTTAATTTTTCACTTGAAAATACTTCCATTATGAATATGATATGATCATAATGGAAGAGTATAATGTACCTAAAACGTCATATTGAAGAAAAGTTAAAAGAATATGCCACCTTCTCAAAGGTTGTATTGATCCTTGGGGCACGGCAGGTTGGAAAATCGACTCTCTTAAAAAATGTCTTTCCTCATCTGCCTACTTTCACCTTTGATGCTTATTTAGATCCTTACGCTGTGCGTACAGACCCAGATATGTTTTTGCAACAATTTGAAGGACCAATCATTCTCGATGAAATCCAATATGTACCAGAGCTTCTATCAGCCATAAAAAGACGCGTCGATACAAAAGAACAAGCAGGACAGTACTTCCTTACAGGTTCTCAAAACTTTTCTGTTCTTAAAAACTTATCCGAAACCATGGCAGGAAGAGTTTCAATTTTAACATTACATCCAATGACTCTACATTCAATAAATGAATGTCCTGACAACCATTGGCTTCCAACTCTTCTTGAAGATCCTTCAGCTCTTCCACAAATATGCCAGACTATAATTCCTAATCTTTCTGTGTGGAATGTACTTTGGCAAGGAGGGTTCCCAGGACTCCTTTCTGTACCACCAAAGCATATACAAGGCATACTACAATCTTACTTAAACACCTATGCTGAAAGGGATATTCGTCTCTTAGAAAACGTACGTGATTTAGGGGATTTTAAGAGATTTATGTCTCTTTTATCCGCTATGACAGCCCAAGAAGTTAATGAAGCTCAGCTCGGACGGGAAATTGGGATATCCCATACTACGGCTCGACGGTGGGTCTCTCTTTTTAATGCATCCTTCCAATGGATTGAAATTCCCCCTTATTACGGCAATACCATTAAACGTATTTCTAAGAAAAACAAAGGATACATAGCTGATACAGGACTTGCGGTCCTTCTGTTAAAGCTTTCCTCACCAGAATCTGTTGGAAGTTCTCCTCATTTTGGGGCTCTTTTTGAGAGTTATGTTGTGCAGCAGATTA
>JAKBAL010000240.1 GCA_021809225.1 Pseudomonadota bacterium
ACTTCAGGTCTGAAGATGTGAACAATGACGTCTCCTGCATCCACTAGCGCCCAATCTGCTTGAGGCAATCCTTCAATATGAACATTTTTAAGGCCTTTTTTCTTAAGTTCTTCACGAAGAAGTTCATCCATGGATCCTACGTGTCTTTGGGATGTCCCGGAAACAATCACAAGATAATCGGCAAGTGAAGACTTACCATCAAGATCGATAGACACGATATTCTCAGCTTTTTTTGAGTCAAGAAAGTCTTCTATAAGCTCTTTTAAGGCTTTTGGGGATAATGATTGTGTCAGGTGAGAAATCCTTTTTTATCTATATTGCCGTCTACTTATAAAAAAATCCTTCCCCAAACGCAAGAGGGATGTTTATTTCTTGAATCTTTTGGAAGCCACGGCCTTCGTATCTTCTGTTTCTCCATCGGGCGAAAAATGATATGGTAATAGCATGAAAAATAAAAAGGGGAGGGGAATGAAACTTCTTTATTCTCTTATGTTCATTTTTTTTATGGGAGCAGGAGGACACTGTGAAGAGCCCCTAAAGGTTGGGGTCGTTGTGAATCCTCCTTTTGTCATAAAGAATGGGGCTGCATATACAGGAATTGCTATAGACCTTTGGAATGAAATTGCCATCGGTATCGGTCGACCTTACACGTTCGTCGAACACTCCAGCGCTGACGTAGGCAAGCAATTTGATATTTTACAAAAGGGGGAGCTTGATGTTCTCGTGGGGCCCCTTTCTGTGACACTTGAACGTCATCAAGAAGCTGATTTTACGCTGCCGTTTTTTATTGACAAGATCGTAGCCATTACGCCTTTAGATTATATGCATAACGCCTTCTTTTTTATAAAAATGTTCTTATTTTCAGCTGGAAGCGTTATTGGAATATTTATTTTATTCTTTATAGCTTACTTACATCTTCTTTGGTACTATGAACGATCTCATACGAAAAACTTTCCAAGTCCCTATAAGGATGGAGTTTCCTACCTATTTTGGACTCATATTTTAAGTGGACGCCACTTAGAGGTCCCGAAAAGTTTCGCCGGCAGGCTTTTGATCCTTTTTCAAAAAGGAATATTTTATTTCATCCTCGTTATTCTTAATGCAACTTTTATTTCTTTTATGACCGTCACTTTGGTTAAGTATGCCAGTCCCGTTCAATGTATTTCAGATTTAGAAAAAGAAAAAATCGGGGCCATTAAAAACTCTAAGCCTTTTAAAGTTGGGACAAACTTTGGATTGAGAGTGAGCTCTTTTGATTCACTTGAGGAGGGAATCAAGGCTCTTGAGACAGGTCAAATAGAGGCTTTTCTTGAAGACCTCTCTACGGCGGAGGTTTATCTTAAGGAAAAAGCAAAGGCTAAGCTAAGCGTGAGTCATTTTGAGTTGAAGCAGGATCTTTACGTTTTTGCAACCCGTAAAGGAAGTCCTTTATTAAGAGAAATTGATACACAAATTTTGAAATTAAGAAAACAGGAAGTGCCCCAGAAAATTTGCAAGGAGTACCTGCCAAAAAGTATTAAAAATTGTGATTTTTAATAAATACCTTTTTGAACTTAAAATAAGGAGAGATCGATGTTTATTCGAAGTTTTTTGATTTTAATTCTAGCCACATCTTCCCTCTTTGCTCAAGGAGGGATGTTTGGGTTTCACCCGTCTCCTTGCCCAGAGGGGGGAACGCCTGATTCTAACAATAAGCAGTGTTTATATTGCCCTCAGGGCACAGAGCTTGTGACAGAGCCTTCTTCGAAAGCTAGAGAACCTTCTTTGAAAACGAAATGGTGTAGCGGAATTGCTCTTCTTGGTAATTCCTGCCCTATAGGAGAAGACGCGTGGTTTGACGACCGAAAGAACCTGTGTATATATTGTTTTTCTGGATATAGTTTTTCGCCTGATCATAAAGAATGTTATAAATAGCTTCAGAGGAGGGATTAAATGTTAAGATTTGCAATTGGATTTTTAATGATGGCAACATCAGTGTCAGCCCAAAATAGGCTATCACAAGAGGAGCTTAATCTTCAAATGTGTGGAGAATCTAACTTTAATTTTGATAGCAGCTTAAATAAGTGCTCTTATTGTGCCCATGGCCTTAAATATAACCAAAATAACACGTGCGTAGGAACACCAGATGTCATTGGCAAGTGCTTTGGCGAGGATCATTATCATGCAGCAACACAAGAATGTCATAAATGTGCTTTAGGGTCTGCTTTTAATGAAACGTCTCGCCAGTGCGAGAAGACGTCATAGATGTCCTCTTCGCAGGCCTTAAAATTGTTATAAAACGCCTTGACAGAGACGAAGAGAAAAGGTAGTCAAGGAGCTTAACTGGAAGGTATTCCAAGGTGCTTTTGCCATGAATGGCCTATGAAATAAGTGAGAGAATCGCATGTTTGCAATCATTAAAACCGGTGGAAAACAGTATAAAGTTGCCGCAAATGATATCATTAAAGTCGAGAAGCTACCCGGTGCTTCAGGCGA
Source organism: Pseudomonadota bacterium (assembly GCA_021809225.1). Next base: position 2,476 of record JAKBAL010000240.1, read on the forward strand.
CATTATTGAATTTACAGATGTCCTGATGATGGGTCAGGGAGACTCTATAAAGATTGGGGCTCCTTTGGTTACGCATGCGAAGGTTTGCGGAACAGTTTTGGACCAAATTCGAGATGATAAGATCATCATTTTTAAAAAGAAGCGTCGCCATAATTATCGGCGAAAGAATGGTCATCGTCAGTATCTGACCGTTGTTCGGATTACAGATGTTTTGGCTGAAGGCGAATCTCCAAAAGCTAAAGCTTCACCTGCAAAACCAGAACCTGTAAAGGTTCAGAAGAAACCAGAGACGCTTATTGAGACAAAACCAGTTCCTGAAGTTAACGCTTCAGTAGTTGAAAAAAAAGCGGCCCCTAAAGTTAAAGCTCCTGCAGCTGCAAAAAAAGCAGCTCCTGAAGCCAAGAAACCGTCCAAAGAATAAGGAGACTTAAGAGATGGCACAAAAGAAAGCCGGAGGAAGTTCCCGTAACGGTCGCGATTCCGCAGGACGCCGCCTTGGTGTGAAAAAATTTGGCGGCGAAGTCGTCATTCCGGGAAATATTATTATTCGTCAACGGGGTACAAAATACTATCCAGGTGCCAAAGTGGGCATGGGACGTGATCACACCCTTTTTGCTCTCGCAGAAGGCCACGTATTGTTTTCCCGAAGAGCAAACGGGAAAATGTTTGTATCTATTGTGGAAAATGGACAGTAAACATACAAAGTGACGTTATCTTAATTTTCTATCCATCGTCATCCTAGAATTTAGGCTCTCTTAGAGAGGTCCTGGTAAAACCAAGATCGAGTAGTAGAGAGTCTTAATACTCGGCCAGGTATCTTTCCTGGTTCCAACTTCTCCTAGGTCCCGGATATTAAGAAAATCTAAGGCTTTTCGTCTATGATTTTTTAAATTCTGGGATGGCACCGTGGAGGAGTCCAAAGGTAGTATTACGTTGAAAGGCTAAGAATCTCCATGAAATTTCTAGACGAAGCCAAAATATTCATTAAAAGCGGTGACGGCGGTGCAGGTTGTGTGGGTTTTCGTCGCGAAAAGTTCATTGAGTTTGGGGGACCTGATGGAGGGAATGGTGGCAGAGGCGCTGACATTATCTTTGAGGCCGTTTCAAACCTGAACACTCTTATTGACTTTCGATATCATCAGCATTTTAAAGCTGAAAGGGGTGGTCACGGGATGGGAGAAAGCCGTACAGGTCCATCCGGAAAGGAACTCGTCATTAAAGTTCCAGTTGGCACCCAAATTCTATCCGAAGATAAGGAAATTATTCTTGCCGATTTTACGGAAGAGGGGCAGCGACTGGTTTTTTTAAAAGGGGGAGATGGTGGTTTTGGAAATGAGCATTATAAATCCTCCACAAACCGAGCTCCCCGCAAATCTACGCCTGGATGGCCAGGACAAGAAATGTGGGTTTGGTTGCGCCTCAAGCTTATTGCAGATGTGGGACTCGTGGGTTTGCCAAATGCGGGAAAATCAACCTTTTTATCAGTTGTTTCACGAGCTAAACCAAAAATTGCCGACTATCCTTTTACAACCCTTGTCCCTAATCTTGGCGTTGTTTATATCCATGATCAGGAATTTGTGGTGGCTGATGTACCAGGACTTATTGAAGGCGCTCATGAGGGGGTTGGTCTGGGAACGCGATTTTTAGGGCACGTCGAACGCTGCAAGGCTATCTTGCATCTTATTGATGGGACATTAGAAGATGTTGTTGGGGCCTATCAGACTATACGCCACGAGCTCGACCTCTATGGTCAAGGGCTTGGTGAAAAGCCGGAAATCTTAGCCCTCAATAAATGCGATGCGCTCACCGAGGAAATCATTCAAGAAAAGTCAAAAGCCTTACAGCAAGCAACGGGAAAAAAGATTTTTCAGATTTCTTCTGTAAGCCGTCACGGTGTGCCAAAGGTTTTAGACGCGTTATTGAAGCATATTTTTCCTTAGTTTATGCCGAATTTTTTGTATTGGCCCTAGTACATTAAATCATTAATTTTGCCCCTCTATATGAAAGGCAGCAGTTGTGTGTTAGTATGTTGTGTATCAAAAACAACAACATGGGCTGACACACATGGAAAAGTA
>JAKBAL010000241.1 GCA_021809225.1 Pseudomonadota bacterium
TCATGTGTTTATTTATTGAATGTGCAAAAGCACAAGTCATAACCGTTGCAGATGTAAAAGTATCCGTAACTGCTGATTCGGCAGCTGTTGCACGAGACAAAGCTCTCGATCAAGCACATGCTCTTGCTTTTCAAAAGCTCTTGAAGGAAAATTTTCCAGAGGAATCGAAGAATCCTCCTTCAACCGACGTTATAATGAATATGGTTACAGATTTTTCGATTGATCGAGAAAAAACAACTCCAAAAAGCTATACAGCTTCTTTTACTTTTCAATTTGATGCCTCTCAACTTCTGGGCTGGGTGACTCTTAAAGGGGACTCTTCCTCACAAGATACTTTTGGTGCTCTTCAAAGCCTTGAAAAAGGGAAATCTTTAAAAATAAGAGCCTTGTATTCAACTTTGTCCGAATGGCAGATAATAAAAAAGGCATTAGAAAGTTTTGCTGAAGTGCAAAAATTAACTATCCTTACTGTCACGCCGCAAAATGCTGAATTAAAGATTGTCTATGCTGGAAATATCGAAAAGCTGCAACAGTATCTTGTTCAAAAAGAGGTTTTATTGTCTTTTGAAGCAGAGGAGTGGATCCTCTCCTTGAAGTAAAAGAGTTTATAAAAATTTAAGAGAATCTAAGCAAAGGCCCACGATGATAAGCACAATGAATATACCTAACCTTATTAGCCTTACCCGTTTGCTAAGTGTGCCACTTATTATTTCGCTCATTCTTTCCAATCAACTCACCTTTGCTCTCATTTTTTTCACTCTAGCGGCTCTTTCTGATGCACTTGATGGTTTTTTGGCACGCATTTTTAAGGCTCGCACAACTTTAGGAGCCTATTTAGATCCGATTGCAGACAAAGCCCTTCTTGTAGGTGTTTTTGTGGCCTTAGGACAGACAGGCCTTATTGACCTTTGGATTGTGATTCTTGTCGTTTTTAGAGATGTTATAATTATTGGAGGAATTTTGCTTCTTTTCCTTGTTAAGAGCAACATTGAAATGAAGCCTTTGATGCTGAGTAAAATAAATACGGTTGTTCAGCTTATATTTGCATTTTTTATTCTTAGTCAAAGTGGGAATTATTTTGGGGGCACGGATGTAAATCTTTACTTTGGTTACCTTGTCGTTTTAACAACCGTGCTTTCTGGCGTCAGCTATGTTAGATTAGGCTTGAATTCTTTTAATAAGATGGATATTGCACCTCAGTGAGTATGAATCGACCAGTATGGCTTTGGGTAGGATTGGGAGTCGCCTTTTTAGGGGGCCTATATTTTTTGCAAAGTATTCTTTTACCTTTTCTTGCTGGTCTTCTTGTTGCGTATGCCATGAGTCCTGTTGTTCGTAGGTTTGAACAATGGGGGCTTTCTCGTACTTTAGGCACCAGTTTTATGATCTTAAGCTTTTTTCTTTTGATTGCCCTTTTTCTTTTTATTGTCATTCCTTTGATTCAACCAGAACTCATACGTCTTGCTTCTCGTCTTCCTGAGTATGGACAACGCATAATGGCGAGCTCAAAACCTCTCTTAGATGAACTCTCACATTACATCGAACCTCAGGATGTTGAACGTCTTCGCCAACTAGCAAGTACCTATTTTGCTGATATTGTGACGTGGGGAATAAAGCTTTTAGCAGGAATTTTAACCAGTGGGATAGCTCTTGCGAACCTCCTTTCCCTTATTATTATTACGCCTGTTGTGGCGTTTTATTACTTGCGAGATTGGGATAAAATTATACAAACTCTTGATGATTGGTTGCCTCGTCTTTATGAGCCTACAATTAAGCACCTTTTTATAGAAATGAATAAAACAATAGGTGGTTTTGCCAGAGGACAAGCCATCGTGTGCCTTCTCGTTGGGCTTTATTATTCGATTGCTTTGAGCTTAGTTCACCTTGACTTTAGTCTTGTGGTTGGTTGTGTGATTGGCATTATGGCTTTTATTCCTTATGTCGGCGCTTTTGTTGGATTTATGCTTAGTATTGGCATCGCGCTCTCTCAGTTCACAGAGTGGTTTTCCATTGGTATGGTTGCGGGCATTTTTATTATGGGTCAGGTCCTTGAAGGATACCTTTTAATTCCTTACTTTGTTGGAGATCGCATTGGTCTTCATCCCGTTTGGGTTATCTTTTCCCTTTTGGCTGGAGGTGTACTCTATGGATTTGTAGGGATTTTATTTGCTCTTCCTGTTGCCGCGGCTTTGGGTGTTATCTTGCGTTATTGTCTTGAACTTTATCTTAAAAGCTCTTATTACCTGGGACAGACATCTTTCCAGCAGAATGAGTCCAGTGAAGCAACTCCTCCTTCCTCTTGAATTTCCCCCCATTCTCGATAGCAAAAGTTTTTTCATTTCTGTTGCGAATGAAGAGGCCTATCTGTGGCTTACACGCTGGCCTAATTGGCCAAATCGTTGTCTGATGATTTATGGAGATGCAGGGTGTGGAAAAACACATCTTTCTCATATTTGGAAAGCAAACGCCAAAGCATATACTCTTAAAGGTCAAGACTTTAATGTTATCGATTTAGGAATACTTTTTGAAAAGCCTCCCCTCTTTATTATTGATAATGCGCACCTTATTGAAAGAGAGGAAAAGCTCTTTCATTTTTATAATCACCTTATGAATTCTCAAGGAAGTCTATTGCTACTTTCACGAACGCCACCAGCTCACTGGAAAATCCAACTTCCAGACTTACGCTCTCGTTTAAATGCAATTCTTACTTTAAAAATTCACGCTCCTGATGAAATTTTACTTTTTCAGGTTATTCAAAAATTATTTAACGATCTTCAGCTTCACGTTGACGAAGCTGTTATTTATTTTCTTCTTAACCATATAGAAAGATCTTTTGAAAATGCTTATTTCTGGGTTGAGGCTATCAATTCTTATGCCTTAACACAAAAGCGACGCATTACGATTCCTCTGGTGCGTGAGATTTTAGTACAGGAAGAGGGGGCTGAAAAATCTCTATAATTTTTCCTTCCCACCATTCTAGATCTGCCCATTTATCAAGAGAAAGATTAAAACCAATAAGTGTTGCCGGCGTAACCCCTTCCTTTAAAACTTCAGGAAATATATTTGTAAGTTTTAGGGCTGCAAAGGTAAGACCTGGGTTATGTCCAATATAAAGAACCTTCTGTTTTTCATCTGGAATTTTCTTTAAATATTTGAGGATCTGATCATCGGTATTGTTGTAAAAATTTTCAGAAATTTCAATAGCACTTGTTCCAATAAAAGGGCGCAAAGGTTCTAATGTTTCCTGGGTTCTTAAAGCAGCTGAGCACATGACAAAGTCAAAAGTAATCGCATTTTTCTCAAGATACTGAGCTACAGCTTCTGCTTCTTTCTGTCCTGTTTCATCTAAAGGACGATCAAAGTCACAGAGAGTATGTTCTCGGGGTTCAGAATGAGCATGTCTTAATAGATAGAGTATCTTCATATTATAAGTATATCAAAATTTTTGAAAATTTGGAACCTTAAGAAAGGATAGGGTCAAGAAAAGACACTGTATTTCGTTATAAACCTTGTCTCATAGTGTTTTTCAATACAATTCAGCATTAAGATTCTTTGTACATAAAAGTATGCCTCTTGTTTAGAGGGCGATGATCGTTTAAAAGGGTGCATGTTAATTTTACAAAAAAAAGTTAAAGTTGCATCTCCTGAAGAAAGTATTGCTTGATCATGCTTCTTGATCCTCGCCTTAAATCTGATTCTACATTTGTCACTGACTTAAGGGTGTGTCACATTCGTTTAAGTCATAATGCAGCATTTCCGTGGATTTTTCTCATTCCCAATACGGAAAATGCTATTGAAATTATTGATTTAAGTTCTGCTGAGCAACAGCTTTTAATGGAAGAAATTTCCCTAAGCAGCCAGGTGATGCGTCATCTTTTCAAACCAAAAAAATTAAATGTTGCGAACCTTGGCAATATTGTTCCTCAATTACACGTACACATCATCGCGCGATATGACCATGATAAAGCCTGGCCTGGACCCGTCTGGAATAGTGGAATCAGTGAGGCATACACCTCAGACGATAAAGCTGAGCGCATCATTCAGCTTAAAGAAACTTTTCAACATTTTGAAAGGAAATAAAAATGACCACGACTTGGCTACTTTTAGATTTTGATAATTGTCAAATGGCAACAGAGCATTTAGCTGTTCCCTCGCTCATTAAACGTTTTAATGAATTATATGGGAGCCAAATTGGCTCTGAGCTTACTTATGAGGAGTTCAAACAGCATTTTCATGGTCAAGCTCGGGAATCTTTATGTGCTAATTTATCCAAACACTTCGGGCTTGAGGTTGATTACCCGACTCTTTATGAGGATCGTGAATGGCGGATGATGCAGATGCTCCAACATACAGGCGTTGAAATGGCTGATCATCTGGTAGAAACTCTCGAGGTCTTGCAAGCACAAGGGTATAGGTTTGCTTTTGTCTCGAATAATCCGATTCAACGTGGATTAGCGGCCATGCGGTATGCGACAAATCGTCAAGGCGATCGATTGGCTCGCTTTT
>JAKBAL010000242.1 GCA_021809225.1 Pseudomonadota bacterium
TAAATTCAGAGGAGACATTCACTACGCTACCCCGCGTAAGGCCTCAATAACTTTATCACTATTATCAAGAGTGACTTAAAATCCATTGACAGGAGCAATGGCGCAAACTACTTTTTTTAAAAATATTAAGAAAGGTTTATCATTGTGATAGAACGTAAAAAGATAATACCTGATCTCACGAAAAAAGTTTCCATCGTCTCTCGTAAAGATATCCCCGTACATTTGATAGAAAGAAATGGTAAAGTAGACGATTCAGGGGAATTGCGAATTTTTCATTCGAATGAGATACTCCAAAATATCCTTCAATCACCATCAGTATTTTCACTTGCTTGGGCAAGCTTGAAGGCGGGAGAAGTCATTCCAGCGCATACACATGACACTTTAACTATTTTGATTGTTTATCAAGGATCTGGACGTTTGCTTCCGGAAGATAAACGGGAATTTTTTGCGGGGGATTGCATTGTGATCCCACCCTATTGTGAATCGGGGGTTGTGGGTGGAAGCCCTAACGGATGTCATGCGATTTCTATTGAAGTAGGGAAAGATAAAATTCATATTCCTGAATACACTTAAAAGCTTTTAGAGAAAAGAGGGGACTAGATGGACTCTGATACTTTGCAAATTAATGATATTGGTGATGTAGAAGAAATCGAAAAAATACCTTTAGAGACCCGCCTTAAAGAACAGACCGCTTACGATATTATTGAAGCAGCGGCACAAAAATGGCCAGATAGACATGCACTGACCTTCTTACCCTATGGTTCTCCGTTAGACGAACCAACCATCTTCACTTATCAACAGTTGTTTGATTTGATAAAAAAAACGACCAATCTTCTCGTTGCATCTGGTGTTAAAACAGGAGAGGTTATTTCATATATCTTACCAAATATTCCAGAAAATTATTTTTTGTTCCTTTCTGCGCAAATCATTGGAATTGCCAATCCCGTTAGTTTTAGATTACCTCCCGAGCAAATTGCAGACCTATTACGGGAAGCAGGAAGTGAGATTTTAATAACAACAGGATCTAAGACAACGCCTGACCTGTGGGAAAAGATTCTAACCGTACGCAATCTTTACCCAGAGATAAAAAAAATCATCGTGTTGGAAGATGTAACAGATCCTGAACAGAATATTTATAATTTTTATGAATTATTATCGGCTCAACCTTCTTCTTTTCTATTTCAGAAGGAAAAAATTAAATCTAAGGCCATTTGTTCTTATTTTCATACAAGCGGTACAATGGGGCCTCCCAAGCTTGTGCAGCATACTCATCAGGGGATTGTATATATTGCATGGGCTGCCGGTATTTTTGCACAATATGGGAGAGCAAACTCTATTGCTTTATCTGGACTTCCCATGTTTCATGTGGCTGCGCCAATAGTGGAAGCGCTTTCTGCCTTTTTCTATGGTGCATCAGTCATTGTAATGAGTCCTTTAGGCTGGTCAGATCCCTTAGTCATTCCTCATTTTTGGAAAATTGTTGAAAAATATCGGGGGACTTCAATGATAGCAGTGCCACCTATTTACAAAGCATTATTAAAGATTCCACTCAATGGTGAAGATATCAGCAGTTTATATTCTGCGATTTCTGGTAATGTGGCGATTAGTGAAGAAGATTTCAGTCAATTTAAGGAAATCACGGGTGTAAGCATTGCGACTTTATGGGGACAGACTGAAGCCATAGTGGGGTGTTTTAACTTTTTCTCTTCTCCAAGTAGTAAAAATTTTGGATCCGCGGGTATCCGCTTACCTTATGAACAGGTAAAAATTGTAACATTAGATAAAAGCGGTAATATTCTTCGAGATTGTTTGCCTATGGAGGCGGGTCTTTTATGTATAAAAGGCCCGAATGTAAGGGGATATACACTTCTGGAATTAAATGAAACGGCTTTTTTTCCATCTGGGTGGTTTAATACCGGGGATTGGGCTTATCAAAATTCGGAAGGATACATCTGGATATTGGGCCGTCAAGCTGATTTTATTCCTTATGAAGGAAAATATATATCTTTGTTAGAAATTGAAACAACGTTACATCAACATCCCAAAATAAAAACAGCAGCCGCAATTAGTATATTAGATGAGGGTTTAGATAAAATTCTTCGTATTTATGTGGTATTACACGAGAGAACTCATATGACGGCTGATGAAGTGAATCAATATATTAACAATTCGCTTAGAGAAAAATATGGTGTCATTAATATTGATATTGAGTTTTACAATAAATTGCCTTTAAATGGGATGGGAAAAGTTCTTAAGTACTTATTAAAAGAGGAAATTCAAAGAAAAAAAGATAAATTAGGACAAGAGTTGGAATGCTTAAAGTCAAGGGAGCTTCTGGAAGCTTCATAAAAGGCTATGCTGAGTATTGCCACTCGCCCCAAATCCCTCTTTTCTTGGCGTGTTTTAGAACCTATCGTTATGATTCAGTAATCCAGTTAAAAGGAACATAGAATGGGCAATCATTATTATTTAAACCATACGAGAAAACCACTCGAACGAGTATTTAGCCACTTTGACCCAGCCAGATCGAGTCTATGGGGATGAAAAAAAGAAAAAATTTGGTTGTTCCATTAGGTTGAAATATCCTTTATGGCCATCGGATGAATGGAACGAACCATATGTGTTTTTCCTTTTCTTACGAAGCCTTCGCAAAATTAATTGCGTCTCTTATTTCAACAGACCCATATTCTGCATAATTGGCAAAACGGGAAGCGACGATATAAAACATCTCCCAACCCTTTCTTAAAGTTAGCCTTAATCTTTCTATATCTGCATAACCGGATTCTTTTAAGACTCGGCAGCCCATACTAAAATGGTCTTCGTCAAGGTAGGCATGAGTCGTAAAATGGGGAGCATCAGGGAACCACTTAACAGCCTTCGCATGAAAGACATCTCCAGCTGCTTCTATCACAAAATGAACAAGGATCGTTTTTTCCTCCACTGTTGAAGAAATCATTTTCTCAAAAAACCAACTGGATGTTGCTTCTAAGAGAGGATCGTTTAGTGTAATCTCCTTCGTTTTTCTCATGTTGAGCAGGTTCGTATTATGTCCAACTTCTTCTAAAATATGCTGCTCCGCCAGATTTTGAAATTCTCCAGGTGCCCCTGTAGCCGCGCGCATATAAATAATTCTTTGAAACCAATTTCCCCAAATATTCAAAACTTCAAGCGCTCTTTCTTTTATTTCTATATCTTCCATAGATTTTGATTGGATAAATTGAATCCAAGCATGCGTTTTAAATGTTTTAACAAAATATTCTTGGTCTTTGAGAAGTAAATCAAATTCATCTTTTTTGAACTTTTTGTTTTCTTCAACAAACTCGACCCGTGGGGCTTCAGTGTTTTCGTAAAGACCTAGGCCCTCGAACTGTATGGATAAGCACCACAAACCTTCCTTGCTCCCTCCCCGGAAACCATGTTGGTAGTACGGAGGAACAATAATGACATCACCCGCCTGGATGTTTTGATTACAATCCCCAAATACGTCTCCTTGTCCTTTACAAACAATAATCATACTTGACGTTGGATGTTCATGAGCGGCGAGCTCTTTATGAGGCTCTAAATTTACCCATGCAAAGGAAGGACGTGCATTTTCAGGAATAAAAGAAGCCAAATCTGGGTGTTTGCGAAAATCGAAGAGCCTTCCAAGATCGTGAAGAATACCATCAACGATAACCGAGTTTATTTCCGGTATTGAAGATCGAGAGATAACTTGCATCTTAATAGAATTTGAGTCTTTTGGCTGTTCTTTCATAATTTTTCTCCCTTTTTTATTTTTTTAAATCAAAAAGTGCCCATAATTATAAAAACACTATCGTTTATTGCTTGTAAACAAAATATTTAATTAAAATATGCTCTGCTGCCAATGTGTTGAAAAATGTTCTCCAAAATGAGGATATTAAAAAGGTAATGCTTCATACTCTACATCAATTATAAATATCACGTCCGATTGTAAGTAGTTTTTTTGCATCTTCTTTGTTGGGCTCAATCGTTGGGCCATCTGATTTCCAGTTTACCCCAACACAAAGTCCTTCCATTTTTAGCATGCAGCCAATGCGCCGCCCCTCTTTATCAACTCTAAAGAACATAGGATCAACAGGCTGGGGATGAAGGTAGAGAGTTTCTCCCTTACTTGCTAAAAAATTAGCTTTTCCTTTAGTCAAGCAATTCCTGGTTTCCAAGACCTAAGTGGTCTCTCTTTCTTTAGCTTTTTGACTAAGAGGCAGCATTAAAAGAGATGAGGCTACGAAAAAAATCTTCCCTTGGGCTGTTTCATGGGGAGGACAAAGAAAGTTTTGATGAAAACCAAATCGATTCATAACTTTTAAATCAAGTCCTTTGGCTAAAATTTTACTTAATTATGAATATAGGCGACTCTTTATCAACAGGAATAAAAAACCAAGTGCTTTTTATAAGAGAACCAAAAGTAACAAAATATTAACCAACTTTTGATAAAGTTACAATTAAATACTCATGTATAGTAGGCATATATGCAA
>JAKBAL010000243.1:0-3869 GCA_021809225.1 Pseudomonadota bacterium
GGCAATCCAGTCTTTCTTGTTTAGGTTCACTAAGAGGTTCTGGAAGAGCCAAAGCAATCCAATCCAGAAAACCCTAAGTTTCATTCATGATGAGTATAGCCCTCCCCAAGGGCATATTGTGCATCATTCGATCCTTGTTTTGCAGCCTCTCGATAAAGTTTAAAAGACAACTGGGGGTCTCTTGCAATCTCGTAGCCTTTGTTTCTATCCGCACGGGGGTCTCCCCTCCTATAAATAGCTGCAAGCCTAACCTGAGCACCCAGATGTCCTTGTGCTTTAGCACGGGTGTAACAATCGGTCGCGTTCGCATTCTTTGTTCTATAAGCTGATCCATAATAAAATGGGTCACTCAAATTTTCTTTGTCAGCTTCGAACATCACGCCCAGTTCATATAATGCCTCTGTATGCCCCGCATCAGAAGCCTCCTTATATAGTTTGGCAGCCGTTCTATTGTCACCCGCAACTTGATATTTTTTGGCAAGGGTAAAAATTTTTTCGATCTCTCCTTCATTTATACGCGGTCGGCTCGTCTCAATACCTAGCTCGGGGTGATGAAAGAGAGTAGAATGAACTCCCGTAAGGGAATATCCCCACTCCATGGCCTTTGTATATAACTCGGAAGCTGCCTGAGGGTTTTTTTTAACTCCCCATCCATTGGCAAAGATTAAAGCCAAAAGAGTAGGTGCATTGACGTCACCAGAGTCAGAATCGAGTGCAGCGTGTCTAAATAAACTTGGATATTTTTGAAAATTTTCGGAAAGGTACGAAACAAGTTCTTTTTCGCCCTTAGCTACATGCTCATACAGCTCTCTCCGGTTAAACACATTTCCTAAATCAGCCATCTCGCACAATTTTGAATGGCTGACGGTTTGCGCTGAGTATGTTGTGTTTCTCTCTTTTTCTTTCTCACCTTCGTCAGCATGCATCGCATATATAGGTGAAAAGGCTGTGATGGCGCCTAAAAAGATAAAAGCATTTGTTGTTGATTTAAGGGCATTTTTTAAAATCATCTGTTTTACCTTACTACTATTTTAAAAAAATAATTACCAATAATTATTGTATAGTTAGTACATTTAATTAATGCAAGCTTTTTTCAATAAAGAGGCTTCAACGTACCTCAAAACCTTTTTGAGTTCCTCACTTTAAACAGGAGAATATGGTGATAAAAGGTCTTGCCGTTGATCTTCATCCTTTTTTTTCTATTATTAATACAAATTGTGCGAAACATACTTTTTCAAATTTTGAAAACGTATTGATTCCATTTTGTTATTTTTTTAGCGGGAACTTATTGTACCTTATCCCTAACCTGAACCCTACGCTACCATTGCTAAGGCGATAGGGTTCTGTGGCATATGAATGTGACAAACCAGACTGGCCTCCAGCTCGAAGTACTTTCCCTCGCTCATCTTTTATCAATCGTATTTTCATATCTAAAGGATCTGTAGATTCGAGTACACTCTTAACTTCCTGAAGGTACTTTTTATAGGCTTGTTTACCATAATCGGATGGATGAAGAAGATTCATAAGATCCCAGATATCCTTAGAAGGAGGATTGAGAAAAAGCGTGGAAAGCACTTCATGATACAATGTAGTTATTTCCAGATCTTGAGCTATGCGTCGATAATGTGTTGTTACCATTTCAAGGAGTTTAAATCTATCTTCCCCATATTTTTCTGGAATTTTATCATAGAGAGATTGAAGGAACTCGAGGCGATTCTCATTTTCTATATAAGAACACATGAAACCAGAAATATAATAAAAGTCAGTTTCAATTCCTTTTATTGACTTCTCGTTAGGAATAACAAGTGAGAACCATTCACATTCTTTTGGAGTTAACTTGAATAATTTTCGATGGTAATATTCATTCCCTACTTGATTTTCAAAAGTAAAAGAAGCCCTATTCACTATTTGAGGGAATCTTCGGGTAAATGTTAAATGAGCCGGCTTGAGCATATCATATGATTCTTTGACCTTCTCTGGTATTTGGCCAGACAATATTTTTGTCTCGATAAAATGAGAGGATGATTGAAGGAAAGCTGTTTGTTCGGGCTGTCCATTGAAAGCTGGAACCAATGCGTCAAGGAGTTCCAATGTTGTGAAAAGATGCGGAAGCTGTTCTTTGGGACATTTCTGAAGCCAGTCTTTATATGGAATTTCCTCTGAGTTTTTATCTACAAGCGCGAGTGCTCTTGTAAGCGAAGCGAGAGACAACTCCAGAAATCCTTGATCATCTCTGGGAAGAAGTCTTGTTAATTTCGATACTGTTAAATCACGGGCTAGTCCATGTATCCTATGTGAAGCACTTGCAAATTCAACTAACTCAGGACCTTCAAGGTAGTTTACAATACCCGTCAAAACTTCAATCGGAAGAATCTTAAAATACCCAAGCTTCGAGGCTGGGAATGCGTGCTCTCTCTTTTTGGAAGCCTGCACTCCAACATAGGTACCCTCTTCCTCATGCTGTAACTCCATACTGTGACATGGAGCACCAGAGAGAAAAGCAAAAGTGATTACGAGTGCCAAGAAAGAATAGATTGAATAATTTTTTAACATAAATTTCTCTATAAACATTAAAAGTGTTACATATGAAAAGAATTACTACAAAGGAAAAATAAGGTCAATTAAAAAATTTAAGGGCAGCTTTTTTATTTTTGGTTCACAAAAGAATTTGATAATCTTGGGAGATAAAGAGGCAATGTTGAAACCTCACCAAAGGAGTCAAACTCATGACCGTCTCGTTAAAACTTTTCCTTGGACGCCAGATCCAAGGAATGCGTAGCTTCTCAAACAACATCAACAAGATATAGCATCTCTCATCACTACCTTCGACCTTTCCTCTATTGAGGATAACATCTTGATCGGAGGGTTTCTGTACTTGAAAGATAAAATCACGACTGAAGACTCTATTGCGGAGGGATGGTGTCATTCTGGGCCGTGATTCCTGCGAAGGAAAAAAACAAAAAAGCAGAGAACTCCCAAAACAACTACAATGTCTCTCACGCCACATTAATCATCTCAAAAATAGCCTGAATCGAGAGAAAAATATGATGAAAAAACAGCAGCAATCTGACCACCCGGAATTCTTCGGAAGGGGAATCATGGACTTAAGAAATGCTATGGGGATTTAGGGATTGGATCACTTCAGGACAGGCCTTTGTAAGAAAGTCATGGACCTTGTACCCTCTGCGTTACAGCGAATTATTTTGCCTTATACACTTCATCATAAGAGCAATTTAGTAACCAAGCTCAGATGAATTTAACTTCTCATCCAAACATTAGGATAACGAGATTTTCCATATTCATATGAATGAGAGCTGCTTCTTTCCATTTTACCCCTTTCCCGCATTTTTACTTTCATTTGAGCTCGTTGCCAGTCATTAGCTATTTTTTCGTTTTCCCGTTTTCTCATAGTCTCGGGTATAGGAAACCCTAATGCTGCAGCTTTTTCAGTGCTCCCTTGTTCAGATAGTGAAAAAGCAAAGGCAACTTTAACGACCCATTACGTTTACAAATGTAATACAGCAAAAATGAAATGTTATTTGTTGCTACATAAACAAGAAACATTTACTTTTTCTTTGTTAATTCACTTTTTTGCAAAAATGAAGGGGGAGCATGCATAAAATTAAACCGTTTTTTAGAAACCCTTTGTGGATCATTCGAGCAGGGTTAATTCTCCTTATTCCACCGTTTTTTACATTTGAACTTCCCATTGGGTATCTTGTCGTGCTTCCTTTCGGTGGTACGGGTCCTGCGGCTTTTTTCTTTGGATATATTGTTTCAGTATGCATTGTGTCTGGCGTTGCATTCGGAATATATGGCGGAACTAGCTTCGAAATAAGCCCTACAAGTGTAGCACACAATCTAAACTT
>JAKBAL010000243.1:3879-4483 GCA_021809225.1 Pseudomonadota bacterium
TTTCTCTGGAGTAAAAGAAAAGAAGTGCTGCTTGTGAATATCAAGGAAGTTGAATTAAAAATTGGCCTTTTGCAAAAATTATTTGGCCTTGGAACTGTCATTGTTCATACTCAAGCAAGTGCTGCAGACAATACTAAACCAGGGCTTTCTCTTTTTGACATTAAGAATCCAAATAAAATCTATAAATCTTTGAAAGAGAATATCTCCAAGGCAGCGAGGATTTCAGAGAGATAATCTTCATTTCTTTTTGCTGCCAGGAGATTATCCTTGCACTAAACTGCAGATGGCCTATCAAACTCCTCTCGCCACAAATACAGCTGCTTTTCTCTTGAAGCCCGAGAAGGTGAGAGAGTACATTACCTCAGAACATGAACTCCCTTAGGTTAAGCAGGAATCATTGGTATAAAATCATGCCTTATATCAACGTTGAAAATTTTCTCCACATCTGGAACTTAACCCTCGAGGAACCCCCTCTTGAGACGAAGACTATAGTATTTCCCTAGATAGTTGATAGACAGAGATCAAGAAGATTATGAAGGTTATCACAGCCTTTTTGGACGAGTGGTCTAAGAATGGACTTTATTTTGTGCCACCAGTGTTCGAT
>JAKBAL010000244.1 GCA_021809225.1 Pseudomonadota bacterium
CTGCCAAGGAAAGAGAAGATGTTTCACAAGGAATGATGCCACAACCATACGAACCCGATTGTGCATTCCTCCTGTATGCCAGAGTTCTCTCATCCCCGCATCCACCAAGGGGTATCCAGTTTTCCCGGTCTGCCAAGCTTTAAGGGCATCAGCATCCACTTCCCATGGAAAAGAGTCAAAAGATGACCTTAGTGGTTTGAATGGTAGGTCTGGAAAGTGAAAGAGAAGATGATAAGAGAACTCTCGCCATCCCAACTGTCTTAAAAAAGGAAGAGCTTCTACTCCATGGGAAAGTAAAACTTCATGCCAAACTTGAGTAGGGCTTAATTCTCCCCAATGAAGACAGGGAGATAAATGGGATGTACCGTTTTCTGAAGGATAGTCTCTTTTTCTAGCATAGGCTTCAATTCCCTCCTTTAAAAACTGGTTTAGCCTTTCCCAAGCTCTCTTCTCTCCAGGCTGCCAAGTCTTTGCTAAACCTTGTCCCCATGAGGTGGGCTTAAATCCCCACTCTTCTATAGATTCAGAAACAATAGGAACGTTCCATCCTTGAAGGTCAGGGATTGGGCTTGGTTTAGAAAAGCTAAGGCTTTGAAGAACTTTCCAAAAGGGAGTAAAAACCTGATAAGGTCCTTTTGTATTCGTTTGAATTTCCCAAGGCTCAACCAGAAGAGATCCATTGAAGCTTTGACAAGGAATGCCTAAATTATTTAAATAGGATTTAATCTCCTTATCTCGGTTAATAGCGTAGGGCTCATAGCTTCGATTCCAATAAACACCACAAGCCTTTGTTTCTTGGGCAAGGGCTTTTAAAATACGAAGTGGGTTTCCCCTTTTAAAAACAAGCTGAACCCCTCGCTCTTCAAAAGACTGTTTGAGAGCACTCAAGCTTTTATGAAGCCACCACCGTGAAGCCCCTCCTGGAAACCAAGGATCCTGCTCGTCGCAAATGTACACCGCAAAAAGGGGATGGTTTGATGCGGAGTGAAGAGCTGGATTATCCGCTAATCTTAAATCTTGTCTTAGCCAGACAATAGCTGGATTTGCTTGGGACATTTAAAAACCTCTTTTGCTCACTAAACCATTTTTTCATGAATCCGTCATTCCATATTGTGCTATAATTGAAAAGCCAGGTGAATTCAAAGTAAGCGATAAAATGAAATTTAAGAAAAGTTATATTTTGTATGGGATTCTCATCCTTTTTTTAGTCCTTTTAGCAATGAGTGGCACAATTATGAGCCAAGTGAATGAACCCAAGTTTAAGGTTGTTGAGTCCCATGGAAACATTGAGATTCGGGAGTATGCTCCTCTTCTTGTCGCTGAAGCGAGCGTTGAGGGAGAGCGGAAAGAAGCGATCTCAAAGGGCTTTCGAATACTTGCTGATTATATTTTTGGTAATAATGCTCCCCATCAAAAAATAAGCATGACTGCTCCTGTAACACAACAGCAGGGAGAAAAAATTGCCATGACGGCCCCTGTCATCCAACAAGCTTTAGATCACAACGGGCACTGGAAAGTCAGGTTTGTTATGCCTGCTGAATACATGTTGGAAAATCTCCCCCAGCCCAATAATATCCAAGTAAAAATATTATCCGTTCCAACAAAGCGTTATGCGGTTATAAGGTTTTCAGATCTAGCTGGAGAAAAAAACCTCCAGAAACATCTGGAGGAACTTCGTAGATGGACCAATAAAGAAAAACTAAACATTATAGGCGAGCCTATCTTTGCTTTTTATAATCCGCCCTGGACACTTCCTTTTATGCGTCGAAACGAAATCATGATGGAAGTGAAAGAATAACCTATCCTCTCAATCCTATAGTTTACCCGCTTCCCATCTTGCAGAGATTTCAGCAACCCTTTGGCCTAAGTGTTTGGCTGTCAGTCTGTCTGACTTTGGAGGAGCTGTATCCGGCCCTTCATCTATGTTGGACTGTCCAAAGGCGCCCCCAAAAGAACCCAATCTGTTAAGATCCTCTACAGAGCCTTTGGAACTCTTATTGCCGGGCATCAATCCAAGGCCCACCCAAATCATCCCATGCTGTTGGGAAAGATTAAACATGGCATGTAAAGATTGAAGTTTGTCGCCATTCTGGGAAGCTGAGTTAATAAATGCAGCAGCAAGTTTATCTTTCCATTTCATTTCCATCCATCTTTTTGAGGTCTTTTCTGCAAACGTCCAAAATCCGGCTGAGACAGATCCCATGTATGTGGGGGCACCAAAAATTATGGCTGTGGCATTATCAAGATCTTCCCAGTAGGAATCAGCCTCATCCACAGAAATGAGCATCCCTGTAGCTTTTTTACTCTCCTGAACGCCCTCAAAAACAGATTCGGCTAATTTTTTCGTATGCCCGTATCCTGAATGGTAAACAATGGCAACAATTGGTTTGGTCATTTTTCCCTCTTTTTTTATTTTTTGAAAGATATCCTACAGGCTAATAATATAAAAGAAAATTCCGAGGAGAGTATTTGAATAGGAAGCTTAGAGGTGATCATATCTATAAATTCACCTGAGATCCGAAAAACCTTAGATTGTTGAACTGCAGAAAAATAGAAACAGTAATTACCATAAAACGTTAGCAGTAACCCTTACTCCAACAAGCCTTTGTCATCCTTAGTTAGGAAATGCTTTGTTTTCAACAAGAAAACATTTGCTCAACCATGGATCCCCGGGACAAAAAGTTCCATGATTTTTTTTGAAAATCAACCACTTCTAGCCGGAGATGACACAGTGAAGGAGGACACCTATACGTCTTCGTGAGGACGAACAAGCAGAGACGTAGTCCTTCTTACCAAATGTGGATAACAGTTAGATTTCTAAATTCCGAGATGATTAGGTTTTTACGATTACGTCATTGATTTTATAAAAATAACATAAAAATCTTTAAAATCAATAGTAACACTTAATAATAAATTAAATATTTTTATATATGTTCTATTATTACATATAAACAGAAAGAAAAACTAACTTGCAACAAGAATTTTTAACCCAGAAAACAGGATCTCTCTCTAAGATCCTCATGGGAACTGCAATGATAGGATTTTTTGGGATTTTCTCTCCCATCACGGCCGCTACAGCTGTTGAGTGTTTTTATTTAAACACTCAACACGAATGTGAAAGTAACCCTGAGTGTCACTGGAGCGTCGATATGCCATATTGTTTGGGCGAACAGCATTGTTTTGGTCTAGATGAGAAGAAGTGCAGTCAAACAGCAGGGTGCCAGATGAGCATGCCACCATTCAACCATGGTACGTGTAAGACTCGGTGATAACGGTCTTTCTTTCCTCATTTATGGGGCTTTATTCCTAAAATTCACTTAAAACGATTTTTAAAGGAATGGGGTCGCAAATCTTTTTGAGGACGATCTTCCCCTCCCTTAATTCACGCCCCGTGGATAGCCCCCACATTCTAAGTAATCAGCGACAATTCTTTCAGCAATTTGCACTGCATTCAGGGCTGCTCCTTTGCGTAAGTTATCACTGACAAGCCAAAACAAAAGGCCATTTTCAACCGATTTATCACGACGGATTCGACTAATGAATACTGAGTCCTCACCTGCAACCTCCGCAGGGGTCACATATCCATCTTCTTGACGATAATCCACAATGGAAAGCCCAGGGAACTCTCGCCATAAAGCCCGCGCTTCGCCGACGGATAAAGGATTGTCAAACTCAACAGCCACTGCCATAGAATGACCGATAAACACAGGAACGCGCACACACGTAATCGCCATTCCCACGTCACTTCCTAAAATTTTCTGAGTTTCAGCAGTCACCTTTGTTTCTTCATAGGTTGTTCCATCAGGCAAGAAAATATCCACTTGAGGAATGACATTGAAGGCAATTTGCTTGGGCAGCTCTTCCTTAACCACAGGCTGATTCATATAAATCGCGCGTGTTTGGTTGAAAAGTTCATCCATCGCCGTACGCCCTGCCCCTGAAACAGATTGATAGGTTGAGACGACAACACGTTTAAGACCTACCTCATCTTTTAAGGGCTTTAAAACCATCGTTAGAGGAATAGCCACACAATTAGGGTTGGCAATGATGTTACATGTTCGATAACAAGAAAGAGCCTCAGCGTTCACTTCAGGAACAATCAAAGGCACTTCCGGTTCCTGACGAAAGTGAGACGAGTTATCAATAACAATACACCCTGCCTCTGCCGCAATGGGCACAAACTCTGCTGAAACCGCGCTTCCTGCGGCAAAAAAAGCAAAATCAACGTCCGTAAAATCAAAATCCGCAATGGGAATCACATCTAAAACATGATCTTCACCAAAGGAAACACGTTGACCGATGGACGTTGCAGACGCCACCGCTTGAATCTGATCAATCGGAAATTTTCGGTCGGCAAGCGTATTTAAAATTTCACGGCCTACATTCCCTGTAGCCCCAACAACAGCAACTCGATACCCCATATGACTCTCCCTACATGCGAATTAAATTAGATCCCCAGGCAAACCCTCCCCCAAAAGCTTC
>JAKBAL010000245.1 GCA_021809225.1 Pseudomonadota bacterium
GCGCTGCGGTTTCCGTTCCTCCAAGCCTTAGATTTCATGGCAAAAGGTCATATGTTAGCTGATGTCCCGAGTATTATTGGATCGTTGGACATCGTGTTTGGGGAGATTGATCGGTGAAAAAAAGCGCGCCCACAAAAGACACGTCCGTAAACCCTTCTTCCACACAAGAGCTTAAGACGTTCGCTTTTTCTAAAGAAAATGAAGAACGCGTAGAAGAAATTATTAAGCGTTACCCTAAAGGACGACAAGCCAGTGCTATTTTGCCTCTCTTTGATCTTGCGCAACGGCAGTGTGGAGGGTGGTTGCCGAAAAGCGCTATTGAAAACATTACCGAGAGGCTAGGAGTTTCACTCATTAGAGGCTACGAAGTGGCGACCTTTTATACGATGTTTAATCTAAACCCTGTGGGTCGATACCATCTTCAGATTTGTGGGACGACCCCTTGTATGCTGCGAGGGAGTGAGGACTTAATACGGGTCTGTCAGCGTCATCTTGGGATTGACTGTAAAGAAACGACAGAAGACGGACTTTTTACCCTTAATGAAGTTGAATGTATTGGGGCTTGTGTGAACGCGCCCGTTGTTCAAATAAACGATGATTATTATGAAGATTTAACGAAAGAAAGCTTTCTAAAGCTTCTTAAAGATTTAGAAGAGGGTCTCGAGGTCAAACCCGGATCTGCCTTGGGTCGACAAGGTTCGGCTCCTTTGGTAAAGGAGACACCATGTTAAGTCAAAAAGATGCTATTTTTACCAACCTATATGGCAAGCAAGAGTGGCGTTTGCCGGGGGCAAAAAAGCGAGGAGATTGGGATCGTACGCAAGCAGCCTTTGTGCAAGGACAAGAATGGATTGTCCAAGAAATTATGGCTTCGGGTCTTAGAGGTCGTGGAGGGGCGGGGTTTCCAACGGGACGTAAATGGTCCTTTATGGCCAAAGATGATGGCATAACGCCCCGTTATCTTATTATTAATGCCGATGAGAGTGAACCTGGAACGTGCAAAGATCGCGATATCCTACGATATGAACCCCATAAGCTTATAGAAGGGGCGCTGCTTGCGGGGTTTGCCATAGGGGCGCATACGGGCTATATTTACATCCGTGGTGAATTTTATCGAGAAGCAGAACACCTTGAAATTGCTATTAGAGAAGCCTATGAGGCAGGTCTTTTAGGAAAAAATGCCGCAACTTCTGGCTGGGATTTTGATCTTTACGTTCATCGTGGGGCAGGGGCCTATATCTGTGGTGAAGAAACAGCGCTTTTAGAAAGTTTAGAAGGTAGAAAAGGCATGCCCCGTCTAAAACCTCCCTTCCCCGCCCTTGTTGGACTTTATGGATGCCCCACCATTGTGAACAATGTAGAAACCATTGCTGTCGTCCCCACGATTTTGCGACGGGGGGCTTCCTGGTTTGCAAATCTTGGAAGCCCTAATAATACAGGCACAAAAATATTTTGTCTTTCTGGACATGTTAATACGCCTTGTAATGTAGAAGAGGCCATGGGAATTCCCCTTAAAGAACTGATTGAAAAATATGGTGGTGGCGTACGTGGGGGATGGGATAACCTTTTGGCTGTGATTCCGGGTGGATCTTCCGTTCCTCTTTTGCCAAAGGATATTTGTGAGACGGTTTTGATGGACTTTACGTCGCTGACCAATGTTAAAAGTGGATTGGGGACAGCCGGCGTCATTGTGATGGATAAATCAACGGATATTGTGCGAGCTATTGCGCGTCTTTCCAAATTTTATATGCATGAAAGTTGTGGTCAATGTACACCTTGTCGAGAAGGAACGGGATGGGTATGGCGTATGCTCGTTCGTTTGGCCGATGGATTAGGGACGATTAAGGATATTGATCGATTGGAAGAGGTAACTTACCAAATCGAAGGACACACCATTTGTGCTCTTGGCGAGGCGGCTGCCTGGCCGGTGCAAGGGCTCATTCGTCATTTTCGTCCTGAACTTGAGCGCCGGCTTGGTGTTCAGTAAGTCGATTGGAGAGCAAAGATGCCAAAAATTTTTATTGATGGTAAGGAAATTGAAGTTGCTGATGATGTAACTGTGCTTCAAGCAGCAGAGATGTTGGGCATTGAAATTCCTGTTTTTTGTTATCACCCTAAGCTTTCCATAGCGGGCAATTGCCGCATGTGTCTTGTCGAGATGGAAAAATCTCCAAAACCTATCGCAAGTTGTGCCATGCCCGTTTGTGAGGGAATGGTGATTCATACGCAAACCCCCATGGTCAAAAAAGCTCGCCAAGGAGTTTTAGAATTCTTGCTTATTAATCATCCCTTAGATTGTCCAATTTGCGATCAAGGAGGAGAATGTGATCTTCAAGATATTACGGTGGCCTATGGGGGGGATTCGAGTCGCTTTGGGTTGAATAAGCGAGCCGTTCCCGATAAAGATTTTGGTCCGCTGATTGAAACGGCAATGAATCGTTGTATTCATTGTACACGTTGTATCCGTTTTGCGACTGAAATTGCGGGAGTTCCAGAATTGGGAGCGATGGGACGAGGTGAGGAGATGGAAATTGGAACATATGTTCAACAAGCCATTACGTCCGAACTTTCTGGAAACATGATTGATATTTGCCCTGTAGGAGCCTTAACTTCGAAACCTTATAGTTTTCAAGGAAGGTCGTGGGAGCTCTCTCATACGCCCTCCATTGATGTGCTGGATGCGGTAGGAAGTGCAATTCGTATTGATACACGCGGACGGGAAGTGATGCGCATTCTTCCGCGACAAAATGATAAGGTGAATGAAGATTGGATTTCAGATAAGACTCGCTTTGCTTGTGATGGCTTGAAATATCAACGGCTGGATCGTCCTTATGTTCGTGGAAAGGATGGTCGACTTCACGCTGTAAATTGGCCTGAAGCTTTTAATGTGATTGTCGATCGTCTTCAACATGTCCCTGGAGATCATATTGCCGCCATCGCTGGCGATATGATGGATGCAGAGGCCATGGTTGCTCTAAAGGATTTGATGATGGCCCTGGGGTCGCCTCATATGGACTGTCGTCAAGAGGGAGTGAGAACTGGTGATGGTCCCCGCTGTAGCTACCTCTTTAATACGACAATTGCTGGGATTGAGAGAGCCGATTTTTGTCTTTTGATTGGGACAAACCCTCGTTGGGAGGCGCCCCTGATCAATGCACGGATTCGAAAAAATTACCTTTTCACAGGCCTTCCTGTGGCGCTTATTGGTCATTTTCACGAGCAAGGATATCCTGTGGATCATCTGGGTAATGATCCTCTCCTTTTGGAAAAAATTATGAAAGGGAAACACCCGATTTGTGCGGCGCTAAAAGCTGCTAAAAATCCGATGATGATTGTGGGACAGGGAGCTTTAAGGCGAGAAGATGGAGATGTTATTCTTGGCCTTGCGCGGCAGATTGCGGATAAGTATGAGTTTGTCCATAAAACAAAATCTCAAAATTTCGAGCATTGGAATGGCTTTAACGTCTTGCAAACGGTGGCTAGTCGAGTGGGAGGACTTGATTTAGGATTTCTTCCTGGTCCCAATGGCTATGCTGTGGGAGAAATAATCCAAGCCATACGGCGTAAAAAAATTGAAGTTCTTTATCTTTTGGGTGCGGATGAAATTGAGATGAAGCTCCTCAAATCAGCTTTTATTATTTATCAAGGTCATCATGGGGATCGAGGGGCAGCTATCGCAGATGTTGTTTTACCGGGAGCGGCTTATACTGAAAAGGATGGGACGTATGTTAATACGGAAGGACGGATTCAACGAGGTTTAAAAGCGGCGTCACCTCCTGGTGAAGCTAAAGAAGATTGGAAGATCATTAAAGCTCTTGCCGAAAGACTTGGTTTTGAATTGTTATACAAGACACTAGATGAAATACGTAAACGACTTGTTGAAATTAACCCTCTTTTTGATGAAGTTGACGGCGTTCAACGAACACAGTGGAGGGAATTTGGTCAAGAAGGGGTGCTTTGTCCAGATCCGTTTAGGCCGACGATTGAGAATTTTTATATGACTGACGCTATTTCTCGTCATTCTGTGACGATGGCAAGGTGTACTCAGGAAATTTTAGCTGATAAGCAAAGGATTATTTCCTATGATTAAGGCTGAATATTTTTGGAGTGAGGGCTTCTTTCCTGTTTTGTCTTTAGTTGGGTATACTTTTCTCATCATTATTCCGTTGATTTTGGCAGTGGCGTATTTGACATATGCTGAAAGAAAAGTCATTGCTGCAATGCAACTTCGTGTTGGCCCCAATGTTGTGGGGTGGTTTGGTCTTTTGCAGCCCTTTGCCGATGGGTTAAAATTACTCCATAAAGAAACAATTATTCCAACTCGTTCTAACCCTTTGGTTTTTCTGGTTGCCCCCGTTCTCACGTTTGGTCTCAGCCTTTCGGCTTGGGCCGTCATTCCTTTTGGGCCTGAGGGGGCAATTAGCAATATTAATGTAGGTATTCTCTAC
>JAKBAL010000246.1 GCA_021809225.1 Pseudomonadota bacterium
TGGGAACATTTTCTAAACCTGTGAGTGTTGAGATATTTGAACCAGCTGCGCGTATCAATTTTAAGTTTTCGACGCGTTCTGTGAAGGTAAGTTCTTCGAGATTGCGTGTTTCTCCTAAATCAAGATATTCCACACTAGGAGCATTTTCTATACCTTTGAATGTTGAAATATTTGATCCAGCTAAGCGTATAGATATTAAGCTTTCAAAGCTGCCTGTTAATGAAAACTCCTCGAGATTATGTGTTTGGCTTAAATCAAGAAGTTTCATATTAGGAGCATTCTCTATGCCTGTGAATTTTGAAATATTTGATCCAGCTAAGCGTATCGTTTTCAAGTTTTTAAGGCTCTTTGTGAAGTTAAGTTCTTTGAGATAGTGTGTGTCTCCTAAATCAAGGTCTTCCACATTAGGAGCTTTTTCTAAACCTGTTAGGGTTGAGAGACTTGATCCAGCTAATCTTATCGTCTTTAAGTTTTTAAGGCGTTCTTTGAAGGTAAGTTCTTCGAGATAGCGTGTGTCTCTTAAATCAAGGTATTCCACATTAGGAGCATTTCCTATACTTGTGAATGTTGAAATATTTAATCCAGCTAAGGATATCCTTTTCAAGCTTCCAAGATTTTCTGTGAAGCTGATTTCTTCGAGATAGGTGTTTCCTAAATCAAGGTCTTCTAAATTAGGAGCATTTCCTAAACCTTTCAGGGTCGAGATATTTGATCCGGCTAAGTGTATCTTCTTTAAGTTTTCATGATGCTCTGTGAAGGTAAGTTCTTCGAGATAGCGTGTGTCTTTTAAATCAAGATATTCCACATTAAGCGCATTTTCTAAACCTAGGATTCTTGTAATATTTGATCCGTCTAAGTGTATAGTCTTTAACTTTTCAAAGTTGCTTGTTAATGAAAACTCCTCTAGATTTTGTGTTTGGCTTAAATCAAGAAGTTCCACATTAGGCGCATTTTCTAAACCCTTAAGAGTTGAGATATTTGATCCAGCTAAGCGTATCGTTTTTAAGTTTTCAAGAGTCTCTGTGAAGGGAAGTTCTTCGAGATAGATGTCTCCTAAATCAAGGTCTTCCACATTAGGAGCGTTTTCTAAACCTAAGACTCTTGTAATACTTGACCCGGCTAAGCGGATCGTCTTTAAGTTTTCAAAGTTACTTGTTAATGAAAACTCCTCGAGATTTTTTGTTTTGCTTAGATCAAGAAGTTCCACATTAGGGGCATCTTCTAAACCTGTAAGAGCTGAGATATTTGATCTGGCTAAGCTTATCTTTTTCAAGCTTTCAAGGCGTTTTTTGAAGTGAAGTTCTTTGAGATGTCGTGTGTCTCCTAAATCAAGATATTCCACATTAGGTGCATTTCCTAAACCTGTGAGAGTTGAGATATTTGATCCAGCTAAGCGTATCGTCTTTAATTTTTCAAGAGGCCCTGTGAAGGGGAGTTCTTCGAGATAGGTGTCTCCTAAATCAAGGTCTTCCACATTAGGAGCATTTTCTAAACCTGTGAGTGTTGAAATATTTGATTCGGCTAAGCGTATCGTCTTTAAGTTTTTAAAGCTGCCTGTTAATGAAAACTCATCGAGATTTCTTGCTTGGCTTAAATCAAGAAGTTCCAGATTAGGAGCATTTTCTATGCCTGTGAATATTGAAATACTTGATTTGGCTAAGCTTATCGTCTTTAAACTCTCAAAGCTTCCTGTTAATGAAAACTCCTCTAGATTTTGTGTTTTACTTAAATCAAGAAGTTTCACATTAGGGGCATTTTCTATTCCTTCTAACTTTGAGATGCCTGATCCGGTTAAATGTATCTCCTTTAAGCTTTCAAGATTACGTATCAATGAAAGTTCAGTAAGTTTTCTTGTGTCGGATAAATTAAGAATTTCCAGGTTAGGAGCATTTTCGACACCTTTGAGTTTTGAAATTCCTGAACTTCGCAAGCCTAATATCTTTAATTTGTTGTGAGGCCCAATAAGAGAAAATTCGCTAAGATTGTCCGTAAAATTAAGTAAAAGAACTTCCAAATCGGGTAAATTCTCTGTACCTGTGATTTTTGTTAAGTCATAATTCCAAGAAATCTCCAGACTCTTGAGAGTTTTAAAATTATCGCTGAGAGAAACATGGCCGATGATTTTCTTGTTTAAAAACATATTTAAAAATTCTAAGTTCCTGAAATTTTTCACAACGTGTTCTGTTTCTTCGAATTTTAATGAGTCTATTTTTAATCCCTTAACTCCTTCAAAAAGAGGTTCTTTAAATTCAGGGGACTCGATCATGGATAAAATAACGGGAGAAATTCTTCGCAGAATCTCACCATCTGTCCAAGAAATGGTACTGAGGACGTTTTTGATCATAAGCTGAACTGAGGAAAGATGGTTCTGTAAATGGCTCCAGTCTCTATAATTATTATTTAACGTTTTTAGAAAATCAATCTTGGAATCATTATCGGAAAGCGCTCTTGAAAATAATTTATACAAAGGGTGCTCAACCTTATTCTGCAATTCGGGAGTCGGCAACAGCCATAAAGAATCTTCCGCTGTTCCTGCATGGAGGGTGTTAGGATGGCCCTGAAGATCAGATGTGACGTCAGCTTCTTCACCCTTGCTCAATGATTTAAACTGATTAATTTCTGTATGATTACTTGTTCTGGAAGACATCAAATTAAAAGAAAAAAGCTCTTCCCTTGTTTCAGAATCTTTAACTGTGACTCTAGCATCGCCTGAGAGGTCCGCTTCTGTCTCTGAAAGGCTTAAAGTAATATCATAAACATAGGTTGGGTTCAGAGCTGAGAAAAAAGTGGTTAAAGATTCTTTAACCCATTCTTTTTTTGATTCAAGGCCCGTTGGCAGTTCCTTCAGGGGGAGCCCTAGTACTTTCTGATATACCTTTATAAAATTGATAAAGCCTGATCTAAGCTCATTTCCACCTTGATTATATTCAATCACAGGTCCTCCTGGAAAAGCGTTTAAATCAGCCACAATTTTATTATTTAAAGAGCGCGTTCCTATACCTCCCGCATTTGCCAGAAGAGGTGTCTGTACCTGATAAAACTCCTCGACATTTTTAAAATAAGGGTTCCCTGGAGAATGCTCCTCAATAAACACGCGAAGAGGGTCTAGATTAAATTTCCGGGTTTGCTGGTCATAAAGAAGAAGATTAAGAATATGTCGTCCCGCCGTTTCCACACAATCAGCAAAGGTCATTCCTGCTCTAAATGTATTTTCTTCTCTCTCAAAGAAATATGAAGATCCATTGTTCAAAAGATTAATTCCAGGTTTATAAGGGGTACGATCCTTCCAGAAATTAGCTTGTGAGAGATCAAAGATATCATCTATTGTGTAAGTCGTTTCTTTGCCCTGTATGAGGGAGATATCTTCCTCTTTTAACAGATCCTCTTGAGTGGGAAGAGTTTTTGATTTATCAACAACAGATCCATCTAAGTCCTTCATAAGAGACCATATTTCTTCTTGCATATTAAATTGGTAAGCAAAAAAGGCCGAGAGAGCTTGCTCGGTTGTATGCTGAGGATAAAGAGATTTTTTCTCTTTTTCTAATTTAATTGAGTCTTGAATATTTTTTAAGAGAGGATTAAGCACATCCTTTCTGAATTTATCTTCTTTTATCTTCACGCCATCTAAAGTTTTAAATATATCCTGCGCAAATTTCTTGGTTTCTTTTACAGCAAGATTTCCCTTCCCTTTTACTTCTTCAACCTTCTTCGCATAATTGAGGAGAAGAGCTACAGTTTTAGGATCTTTGACATATCTCGCGAAGTTTGTTTTGGCGGTGGACTCAGTCCCTAATTGCCCATTCACAGAAGGAAAAAGAATTTTGACCAGCTTCCACAAAGGATCTTTGGATTTGTCTTTAATATACTTCCGTTCGCCATTTTTTTTATAACCAGCTTCGAAGGGACCGTTGAAACGGATATTTTCGATCGCTCCCGCCTCAAGCGCCACCGCACCCAAGGTTGGAGAGAAAAATTCCTTTCCCTTGTGGAAAAACTCTGTAACACCCTTAAAGGCGGTGGGATGAAGCTTCGCCATTGCAGATGAAGAAAATAGCATCATTGCAAAGCCAACAGGATATAAGTACTTCTTCAGAACACTCATAAAACCACCAAAAATTACATAAACTATTATATATTTTACCTTGCCATATATATTAAGTATATAGGGAAATTATTAAATTTCTATGAAGTAGAAGCTTCTTACGCTGCGACTCACTAGTTATGCAGCGTCTCTTAAAGACTCATCAGTCAGATGGGGGTATCTATGAGTGGTCTTCTCCATGGCTCATGTGCACGTGGGGATACTTTCGGAATTTAGCCCAGGTTAATATGCAAGAAAACAACTTTCTATTATTTAAGTCTGGCTGCTTGACCAATTTTATAAAAATAAAGACTCATTGACTTGTCTTTTTCCATTTCTTCGACTTCTTTTATCATA
>JAKBAL010000247.1 GCA_021809225.1 Pseudomonadota bacterium
TACGATATTGAGAAGTTCAGCATTACTGAGCTCTGTCAGGTTTGTCTCTTTTTCTGGGGTCAACAACTCATCTGAGAGGCCTTTTTTGGAGTTAAGTAACTCATCAATCTTTTCTTCAATCGTTCCTTGGCAAACAAACTTATGGACGAGAACATTCTTTTTTTGGCCAATACGATAAGCACGGTCTGTGGCTTGGTTCTCCACAGCTGGATTCCACCATCGATCAAAGTGAATCACATGAGCGGCCTTGGTAAGATTAAGTCCTGTTCCTCCTGCTTTCAGAGACAACACAAAAAACGGGAAGCCCTGTTCCTGCTGGAAAGTATCTACCAATTTCGCGCGATTTTTGATGGCTGTTTGTCCATGAAGAGTCAGTCCTTCCTGCCCAAAGACGCCAGAAAGAAAATCATGTAATGCGGGAATGATTTCACGAAACTGGGTAAAAACAAGAACTTTCTCTTGTTTTTCTTGGATGGACTCACAAATTTCTTTCAAGCGGATAAACTTACCACTATCTTGTTCTTCATACTGGCCATGTCCTAACCATTGATTTGGATGATTGCAAATTTGCTTAAAGCGTGTGAGATAGGAGAGGACAAGACCACGCCGTTGAATACCCTCCATATCTTGTTCAAGGCGGATTGAAAGCTCATTCAGAGCATGCTGATACAGAACAATCTGTTGCTTTGTGAGGGTGCAATAGGCCATGACCTCTGTTTTATCGGGTAAATCCGCAATGATCTGCTTGTCACTCTTCAGACGTCTTAAAATATAAGGGCTCACCAAGTGACGAACGGCTGCATAAAAACGTCCTTCACCATTCTCTCCTTGCGCTTCTGACTGTTTAAGCGTTTGCTTTCCATAATCAGAAAACACGCGACTCGACCCTAAAAGTCCAGGAGCCACAAAATCAAATAATGACCAGAGGTCTAAAAGACGGTTCTCAACAGGGGTTCCTGTTAAAGCAAAGCGAACGTAGCTCTTCAGTTTCTTAATTGCTTGGGTTTGTTTTGCAGAGGGGTTTTTAATACTCTGTGCTTCATCAAGAATGATAAGATTCCAAGAGAGTTGACTCAACCAAGGAAGACGATGGGCATAGGCATATGTTGTAATCACAAGATCTATATCGGTTAAATCAGGAGAATCTGTTACTCCTCCTTTTACCTCACTATTTGAAGCTGAGCTGTGCGCAATCCATATCTTAAGACTAGGGGCAAACTTGTTGATTTCAGCTTGCCAATTTCCCAAAAGAGACGCCGGCAAAATCAAGAGGCTGGGTTGTTTCTTTTCTTGAGCAGAAAGATGCTTCACAAGGAGCAATAAGGCTAAAACCTGAACGGTTTTTCCAAGTCCCATATCATCTGCAAGGCATCCTCCTAAACGTAAGGAATAAAGCCACCATAGCCACTGAACCCCTGCTCGCTGATAGGGGCGCAGATCGGCCTGCAGGTGCTCTTGTAAAAGGGTTTGTACGTTCTGATCTTCTGCTTGTTCTGGATGGCGGAGTTTGGACAAAGCTTCGTTCAACCAGGGGCCTTCAATGACTTTTGACCATTCAGCCACATCTTCAAGAGAAGCTTCTGTTTGTTGCTCAACAGTGCCTGCTAAAAGGCGAAGACCTTCTGCAAAGAAGAGTCCTTCTCTTTTGACTTTATTTTCAACGTGCTTCCAATGGGAGAGAACTTGGCTGAGTTTATCATTATCAACCTCCACCCATTGACCTTTTATCTGCACCAGGTAACCTTGGTCCTTGAGGAGTGTTTCTATTTCTTTTAATGTCAGCTTTTCTCCGTCAGGAAGAGCAAAGCCCATATCAAAGTCGAGCAAAGCATCTAATCCCACAGCATTGGCATTGACATTCCCCACAGCAACCGTGACTTGAGGCCGAGGCGGACGTTTCGGATTCCACCAGTTTGGGATCTTTACGATGACACCTGCTTCTTCAATCAAAAGAATATCTTGCAGAAAGTGGTGGGCTTCACGAGCCGTCCACGCCAAAGGCTTGTAAATAGATCCTGTCTCCACAAGTTGCTTAATAAAGGGGCTTTTTTCAGCAGACTTTTGTACAGGGAGGAGCAATGAAAGAAGGTGGACACGTTTTTGCTCGCCTGAATATTCCTTTAAGGCACGTTCTAAAGGGAGATGTTTTACCTCTTGAGGTTTCGTACCTTCTGTGTTTGAGAGACGGGTTGTATAGGTTGCTAGAAAGGCAAAAGGGTGCTGAGGATTTGCTTTATTTTCTGCCAGGTGAAAACAGATACGCCCAACCTTATTCCAAGCCGGATTATAGACCGCTAGATAATCTTGTACGTTATTGCCTTCAAAATGAGAGACTTCTTCTAACAAAGCTTGAGAAAGCTCGTGCCAAAGGGCGTTCATGACATCCAAATTTAAGTACTCTCCCCCACGCATAAAAGGAGCGTGCTCTAAGAGGGACTCAAACTCAGCTAAAGGGGGAGAAAGGCGGGAGATGTCTTCAGAAGAGACGGTCTCTAACCCTGAAAGTTTGCTGATATCTGTCACAAATAATTTAGAAAACTCCTGCCAATAGGCAAGGCTAGGAGGAAGGGGCGCTCCGAAATCCATCACCCCTAAGCGCAAAAGTCCGACCGCACTTCCTATAGCAAAAGAATCTTTTATCTTTTTAGCCACTGACAAAAGAGCGGCTTCTTCATTTTCAGAATCACTATAAAGATAAAGATGACCTGTCGGAGAAAGAGAAAGGCTTAAGGGGATGGATACATTCTTATTTTCTATGGCGACGTCGATGACTTAAACCTTTTTACGTATAAAGTGCGAATAAAGTTAGGAAGCGGTTCTTTCCAAGGTTCTTGCTTATGATGGGCGATTTTCCCTAATTTGCTTGGATTTAAGCCTAATTCTCTCGCCATTTGAACAGTTGTCTCTGAAAGGCAGTATTTATTTTTTGCGATCTCCCACGCTTTTTGTTTTTTTACGTTTTTCATCGTGAAAAATACCCTGAAACCAGCTATGGAAGAGCCTTATCAGACTCTTTTCCGTACTTTTGCCGCCATGTGATGTGCTCGTCAACAGCATCCTGAAAGGCTTGCCGCGTTGAGGCCACAGATGTCCCTTCAAAAGTAATGACATCGTGAGTGTTGGCAACATGCCCCAGAAAAAGGTTTGCCTTTTCATCAAAGAAAAAATGACCAACATAACCTTTATATTCTATCATAATTTTCATTTTTAAAGATTATTTATTGTATAAATTTCGAATTTCCCCATATAAATTCTATTTATTTGTTGATGCGTGTTTTCTCAAGTCTGTTCTCAGAGAATTCTTTTTCTGATTCTCTTATTTCTTCGACTTTTTCTCCTCTCAAATCATATCTAAAACTTCCCTCTAAAATGGCCTGATGATAGAGAGGAGAACCAACATAAAAAGAAACAATTGCCCTTAATGATGTTTTTGATTCTGTCCATCGCCCTTCCTTGAGAATATCTTGCATAATACCTTTTTTAAGAGGTTTCGGATTTTTACAGTTAAAGCATTTAGGATAAGTCTTTTCTAGCCACTTGACAGAAACAAACCCCCGTTTCTTTTTTTTAGGATGATTTCCTAAAAAATTTTGATTTTCTGGAGATTGCTTTCTTATCTCATCTTTTATCCCCATCATCTGAAGGATTCTGGATTGTTTTTCAAAACTTAAAGGCTTTTTCAAAGAAAGAGTTGATTTCATACATCACTATCTAAATTATCACTTTATTAACAAGCCTTCTTTAGAAGCTCGTTACTTATAAAGCGACTCTATCAAAGTTGGCTATCCTGAACAAGAGACTTCTCATTCAAGTCAATAAAAATTTTAATTTTTAGCTGTCGAAAGTGAGGTCGAAAATGATTGACTTCTCCTAACAACTGCCCAAGAATGAAGTTAGAAATGAAAGTATCCATAAAAAAAAGAAAGGAGTGCTTGCTATGAAATTCCTAAATTGGGGGCATTTTACTTCTAAGACACTTTCTACGTCACGCAATCAAACACATAAAATTAATGACTCAGGAAAAAGTCCTCACGTTGGTATGGATCCAAAATCCTTTCATAAAAAAAGTAGCCTTCATGTTGCTCCATTCCAGCCTCATAGGACGAGTTTCGGCTTCAATAGTTCACCGATGAGTCCACTCAACCCATGGTATAATTCATACTTTCCCTCTCGAAACAATTGGTAAGTCTTTTTTGAAAGAAGAAAACGTTAAGTATCCTCGCATAAATATTAGGAAAGCCAAATCGTCAATGTTGAAATTATTAAGGCTTATTATTTGAGGTTAGGTCTTTTTTGAGAAGTTAAGTTCACTTTAAAAGTGAGCTTATTGCTGAGTCTAATATTATGGAATACGTAATACTGGATCTAATTTAGAATGTGTTTCGTTTTTTTACTCTCCAAAAAAAATGGTATAATGATTTCA
>JAKBAL010000248.1 GCA_021809225.1 Pseudomonadota bacterium
TCAAACAGTAAAAGGCGACGATATCATGGTGTCCTATCAGTAATAACTTTTTAGGAAGTGGCCTCTTTGATTGTGAGCGTGTATTGAAATATACTGATAGAGTTACATTGGGAACCGATATGGGTGGAGGCAATACTTTTTCTATGTTTGCAGTCATGGATGATGCTTATAAAGTCTCCATGCTTCAAGGATACAGACTTCCAAGCATGCATCGATGGTTTATGGCAACTTTGGGTACGGCCAAAGCGTTAAAGCTTGGCGATAAAATCGGCAGCTTAACACCAGGAAAAGAAGCTGACTTTATTGTGATAGATCCCTATGCTTCTCCTATGCTTAAGTATAGAAGCAAACAAGTAAATGATATTTTTGAACTCCTATTTATTTTGATGACTTTAGGTGACGATCGGCAAATTCAAGCAACTTATATCAATGGAAGTTGCGCCTACGAGCAAGGTCGTATTCTGTAGTATTTTCTGATTGTATTAATAGATATTAAATACTCAACATTATTTCTCGCCGTCATTGTGAGCATCACACCACCTTTTGGGTGGAGAAACTGGTAATGAACTTACGTTTCTGGATTGCCACGATGGCCTCGCAAAGATGGCTGAGTTCTTGTAGGCTATCGCCCCAGGTTGCATGGTTACGGTATTTTATTGGCAATAAAGTATGCACTTTGTGGGGTCACCCGCTGGGTTTGGGCAAGCCGCTGTTTGATATTGTTTCGAAAAAGTGCAATTGCTTGAAGCTATAGCTGCAGACACTTGCACCGTATCATAAACACAAATCATCTTTTTGTTTTTCGAAGCAAAATAGGCGGATTTGAAGGCTTTTGGCTGAGGGGCCAGTTCAAACTTCAAGGAGCCAAATGTGTATGTAGTCACAATATCTTTGGGGAGTGGACAAGACCCTACTTCTTTCGCTAGGACACCTTGAGAAAGGGATAATAGGGATAACAGTCCTATCATAATTTTTTTGATTTTCATGTTTTGTTCCTTATAATTAAATCCTTAAATAGAATATTATCACTTTTTTCTTAATATTTTCTTACTCTTTTTCTATTTTGAGGTTCACGAACTTCTTTCGGTTTGCAGCCCATTGGTTAATCCCTTTCCCCTCTAGAAAGAGCATGGTATAAGGCACAAGATGACACTTACACAGATCAAAAATATGTCCTTTGAGGGCCAAGAAATTACGAATCCTGGATTTTTAGAGCAGGCGCGTTCTTTAAATCCCGCTCAGCAACAAGCAATTGAGATTACTGAGGGACCGCTTTTAATATTGGCGGGAGCGGGCACGGGGAAAACCCGTGTTCTGACGACACGTCTTGCAGCCATTCTTTTAGGCAAAAGGGCTTGGCCTTCTCAAGTATTGGCTGTGACATTTACAAATAAAGCCGCTCATGAAATGCGCGAGCGTGTGGCAAGCCTCATTGGCGGTCCCGCGGAAGGATTATGGCTGGGCACTTTTCACTCTGTTTGTGTCCGTATTTTAAGGCGTCACGCCGAGCTTCTCGGTCTTCAAAGCTCTTTTACGATTTTGGATATGGACGATCAGCTGCGCCTTATTAAGCAGATTATGAAGGCAGAAGAAATTGATGAGAAAAAATTTCCACCACGGGTTTTGGCTTCGATTATTAGTCGTTGGAAGGATCGTGCCTTAACACCAGAAAAAGTTTCAGCGCCAGCCTCCGATTATGATAAAGTTGCTTATCATGTATATGCCCTTTATCAAGGTCGCCTCAAGGTTTTGAATGCGGTCGATTTTGGGGATCTGATTCTTTTATGTTTAAAGTTATTTTCAGAACATTCTGATGTCCTTGCCCAGTATACAACTCAATTTCGCTATATCCTTGTGGATGAGTATCAGGACACGAATGTGGCTCAATATCTTTGGCTTCGCCTCTTAGCCCAAGGATCAGGAAATATTTGCTGTGTGGGGGATGATGATCAATCTATCTATGGATGGCGTGGAGCGGAAGTAGGAAACATCCTTCGCTTTGAGAAGGATTTCCCTGGCGCTGTCATTATTCGTCTTGAGCAAAATTATCGCTCCAATGCTCATATTTTAAGTTCTGCCTCGGAGCTTATTGCTCAGAATACGAGTCGATTTGGAAAAACCTTATGGACCGAACAGACAGGCGGAGAAAAAGTCCGTATTCAAGGGGTATGGGATGGAGAAGAAGAAGCGCGTTTTGTAGGAGATGAGGTAGAAGCCCTGCATCGTAAAGGCCAATCCCTAAACACCATGGCGATCCTTGTGCGGGCCGGGTTCCAAACCCGTGAGTTTGAAGAACGTTTTATTACGCTTGGTGTTCCTTATCGAGTGATTGGGGGGACACGCTTTTATGAGCGCCTTGAAATTAGAGATGCACTTGCGTATATGCGCATTGTAGTTCAGCCGAACGATAGTCTTGCTTTTGAGCGCATTATGAATACGCCTAAGCGTGGGATTGGTACAACTACGCTTCAGGTTCTTCATCAATATGCGCGATATGAAGAAATTCCCCTGACGGAAGCCACAATGCGCTTGATGGATACGGATGAATTGAGGGGGAAAGCAAAAACAGCCCTTCAAGGAATTCTGCTGGATATAGGCCGCTGGCGCAAACAGTTAGAGACAACTCCCCATGGCGAGCTTGCGCGTATTATCTTAGATGAATCAGGGTATACGGCCATGTGGCAAGCGGATAAATCTCCTGAAGCCCCGGGGCGACTTGAAAACCTCAAGGAATTTGTGAATGCCATTGATGAGTTTGAGAGTTTGCCAGCCTTTTTAGAGCATGTTAGCCTTGTCATGGAAAATATCCGTGGTACAAGTACGGAAATGGTAAGTCTCATGACCCTCCATAGCGCTAAGGGGCTTGAATTTAATACGGTTTTTCTTACGGGATGGGAAGAAGGGCTATTTCCTCACCCACGCTCTCTCGGAGAATCAGGCGGTGCAGGTCTTGAAGAAGAACGGCGTTTAGCCTACGTAGGACTCACACGTGCCCGTGAGCGAGCCATTATCACTTTTGCAGCCAATCGACGGGTTCATAATCAATGGCAGTCGAGTGCGCCTTCTCGCTTTGTTGAAGAGCTTCCCCCTGAACATACAGAGAGAACCAACATGGGAGGACATTCCCAGCCTTTTAGAGGACGCTCTACCGCACCTAAATTAAAGGTCGCTGAAGCACCATCACACCATTTGAGTGAAAAGGATTTTCAAGAAAATCAACGTATTTTTCATATAAAGTTTGGGTATGGTCGTGTTATTGCCTTAGAGGGTGATAAGCTTGAGATTGATTTTGATCATACAGGAGTTAAAAAAGTGATGAAAAGTTTTGTGGAGAATGCGGAATAAGAGTTATAGAATGGCATTAAGTAAGCTTCGGAATTCACCCCCATACGGTCATTGCTAAAGGATCAAATTTGTTTTTATGCTGAAGGATACACCGCTTTCCATTCACTTTATGCCGCTCCAAACGACGCATTTTCCTTTGCTCCTCAAATGGATAAACACAGACCATGTCTCGCGCTGGTGGCGAGACAATCGTCCCTGGAGCCTTGAGGACATTATTCAAAAATATACAACGTATTGCAAAGGCTATAAAAAAACGGGAGATCTAGCTAAGCCCATCCATGCTTTTATCATCGAAATTCAATCCCAACCTGTTGGATTTATCCAATACTACAATGCCCATGATTTTCCAAGGGAAGGAGGGAGCCTCCCCCCGGGCCTCCCAAAAAAGCTTGCTGCCCTTGACCTTTTTATTGGAGAGAGTGAATTTATTGGCAAAGGGTTTGGTCTCGTCGTTCTTAATAAGTTTTTAAAAGATTATGTAAAACCTGAGTTTGAAGCCTGTTTTGTTGATCCCCATCATGCCAATACACAAGCTATTCACGCATATAAAAAGGTAGGGTTTGAAAGAATTAATCAGGTCTCCCCTGGAAATGATATTTGGATGGTTAAGCTTTTTATTTAATCTTTTGTAACATACTCACCCATTCCCCCACACGGTGTCAGGTCCATACATGACAAAACGTGGTGAGTAATTACAATCTTTTGTCATATTTTGTGAAATGAAAAGCTACTCATTTTTGTTGACCTCTCACTCTCATCTTTTTAAAGTCAGGCCTATGATGAGTTTTTTAAAAACAGACCCTACCCTTCCACGTGTTGCTGTTATTGGCTGCGGAGCCTGGGGAAAAAATTTAGTTCGAAATTTTGCAGAGTTAGGAGCTCTTGCCGCTGTGTGCGACAGTGATCCTCTCAAAGCACAAGTCCTTGCCTCCCAATATAGTGTGCCAGCTTTGTCAGAAGAGGAGGTTTATTCCCATCCTGCTCTTGATGGCATTGTGATTTCATCCCTTGCCCCTTTGCATGCTCGCCAAGGTGAACAGGCGCTGGAATCT
>JAKBAL010000249.1 GCA_021809225.1 Pseudomonadota bacterium
CTTTCTTTGCTTCCCTGCGTTAAATACTCGGCTTAAATTATATTGTGCTTCTACCAGAAAAAAATTACATTAGAATCTGAGGCTTACTTTTTAAGCATGCCTTAATGAATGTATTAATTTTTCTAGAGATTATATGATAAGAAAAACAAACACCATCTATCGATTAAACATGAATTCAATCCCTTTCTCGCGATTTAGACTATCTCTCCTTTTTCTCATTTTTTGTTTTTTTTCTTGTCTTTCTTTTTCTGCATTTGGAGGAGGAGAAAGTCCTGAGGTTATTGAAGAAATAAGAACTTCTCTGCGTCTCCAAGCTGCACAGTCCAAACAAAAAACAAATACTGCTAAAAAAGTAGGGGTTGCAAATGGAACTCTTGATAAATTTATAAAGAACGATCCAACTCTCTCAAAATCTTCTTTTGATAAAATTATTGAAAACTTTAAGAAAGAATATCATGAGGAATATAACAAGATTACCTCTACTTCTTCTTCTGCATTTTCTCAAACATCAGCTGCTAAGTCTGAACAAAGCTCACAACCAGAACCTATTAAAGCTTATCCATGCTTAGATCTTTGTCAGCTTCCCTTTCATCCCTCTTTCCCTGATACGTATTCTTTATTCATGGTGGACTCTTCTCTTATTTCCCAGGCTACGATCTCAGATTGGGAGCAACATGCCCATTTTGCAGATATAGGACGACGTTTCTTGAGACCATGCCTTGCAGGAGATGAAAACATAAGCTTTGCAATAACTGAACAGGAAGCACAAACAAAGAACCAATGGATTCTCCAAGACCAAAAAATGATCTCTGGACCAAATGGAGAACAAAAACCGTATCATGTTGTGCAGCTTTTCAAAAAGAGAGCGGAACTCAAGCCAGTAAATTTAATAAAAGCTCTCACTGAACACCATATCAATGCCTACGATGGGTTTGATTTTCAAGCTGGTCTCATTATTTTTCCATATACCGATCACACGGCAATGGTTTATGGGCTTAGTCAGTGGAAGACCCTGCTGAATCCAGACTGCATTATTCCCCAGTGGGGATTGCGTGTGGCAACATCTGGTCAGATATGTAATCCGAATCAAATTAAAGCGCTTCACGCAGATCATTATAGAACTGCTAACCCATTTTCAAGACGAGAAAAAGCAGCCGCCTTACAGCCCGTAGAAGTGTTTGGGCTGGAAGTAGGATCCGAAGAATTAAAAACAATCGCTTTAATGCCTAATAAATCCGTAAAAACACAGCATGTGATCGAGGGAACAGATCATCTTCAATTTACAGTTAGTCCCTCTGATAAAGTACCCTCTGAACAAACGCTTCCCTCCCTTCATACAATTTCAACATATTTCTTTACTTTAACGATAGATCCTAACTTTCATGTTCATAGCCGTATGAGGGAGTTTATTGATGATGAGGTTAAAGACGTAACATTGCTAATGAACCTCAATCAACTTCTAGAAAACTTACTTAAATCTCCAGAAGGAAGAGAAAGAGTTTTTCTTCATGATACTTTATGGGGAGAAATGAAAAATAAAAAACTTATGTTTGGAGATGATAAAAAACATTCAATTTTTGAGGTGTTTGGCCAGCTTTCTCAGACAGATCCTTTTCCTCAAACCCTTAACATTTGGACACCTAGACGCAAAACACCCAAGGAATTTGATATTCGGCGAATTTTTCATTCTTTGCCTTTAGACTATGAAGGTAAATTTTACAGATTCGATCGAACACATTGGTATCAGGTGGATGATTCTCGCTTTGAAGGCATTAAAAGAATATTGCGGTCCACAAAAAAGTCCAGTGCCACATTGCATTTACCAGACTATTCAGTGGAAGACACACAGAGATCAACTGAGAGAAAAAAAGCTGATTATAAAGAAGCAAAATACAATTTACGAGCCGTCCAAGAAATTAAAAAGAAAGCGGGATGGGAAGCTGTCTTGTTAGACAGGATCAATGTTTCTCTAGGTGGGGCTGATCACAAATTTGAATTTGCTGACCTACTTGTTATGCAAGGTAATGCTTTTCATATCGTTCATGTCAAAAGGGCAAAAGCTTCTCAACTTAGCCATCATCGTGAACAAGTAGAACGTTCTGCTGATTTTTTAGCTACGGAATTAACAAAAAAGAATGCGCATATTCTTTTTCATCAGGGGATCATTAACGGACTTTATGAAGCGAATAACTTACCCATCAAAAAGGAGAAGAAGCAAGGTACGAGAATTACAAAAGGGCAATTATTTCTAGACTACTATGCTTCCCTAAAATCTCAGGATTTTCTATCAGCTCTATCAATAGCACCTATCTCGGATCAACCATTACTAAGTTTTAGACAGCAAGTGTTGCCGATAATCGACAAGGATTTTTTCAAAAGTTATCCTCTTGAGCTTGTCTCTGCTTTAGATGCTTTGTATGATTGTACATGGTATAAGCAAGCGTTTCTCCCTAATACTGAAATTGAGGAATTTTTAAACGCTGTAAAGCAAGGTATTATAGCTCGGCAATTCTTGTTCCCCAATGGTTCCCTTAAAAAATCAGATCTTAAGAATATTAAGATTATCTTAGCTGTTGTTGATGACCGTGCTATTGAAGCAACTTTAAAAGGAAAAAAGCAAAACGCTCAACGACCTATTTTTAAGAATCAAGACCTTTGGGGATTAGATCGCACACGCGCAATGGTTGAAAAAACAGGGTTAGGCTTTACTCTTATGGTCATCAATGAAACCGCAACAGAAACCTGGGATGCCTTTGGACCTATTATTAAAAAAGAAAGAAAGGAAAACTTCATGAATATGTCAGGTGATGAGCCTGAATTATCCTCTGCATCCTATCCAATAAAAACAGAACCTTTTTTACGATTCGTCAAGTTTTCACCTTTCCCACCTCAAAGAGATTTAAAAAGTCTGTTCAGCACAACACAAGTACTCTCAACTGATCTTAATGAAAACATTGTGCAAAAATTGCAATATACTGCGGAAAATCAGACTACATATGAACTCT
Organism: Pseudomonadota bacterium; assembly: GCA_021809225.1. Next base: position 3,006 of record JAKBAL010000249.1, read on the forward strand.
TCACCTGTCTTACTGTACCGGATGGAGATTGCTTTTTCCATTCTGCCTTCACTGCTCCTGGAGAGACTAGACAAGTTGTTCAAGGTAAGGCTGCAAATATGAGAAAGCAGTTATGTGATGCCATTCAACAAGGCCAGTATGTAGATGATTTAAGACCCCTCGTTTATGAACATTACATGGGATTATTAGGTAATAATAACGATCATCTAGATGTACCAGACAACATTAAACAGTATTTACAGAGTAAAAATTCTTACACAACAATGTATAATAACATGCAACACTTTGGGATTTCCATTGAAACGATTCCTAATCCAGAAGATCGATTTCCCGTTGATGGGATTAAAGCATTGATTACAGAAGCCCATATAAAAAGCTATATGGAACGATTGCGTAGTGTGGGTGGTGATGACACTTATGTTCCTTTTCGTAAAGACATGCTATGTCCTGCGGATATACTTGCTATCTTAGGGCAGAAGAGAATTAACATCTTTACATTTAATACAACCGAGAAAAAACTTCAGCTCTACAAAACTGCTGGAACGGTTGGACCCTGCATTAATCTTTTACATACAGGCAGTCACTTTGAGAGACTTTATTATCCGCTCGAGGGTGATAACCCCTTATTGCAATGTGAACAAATATTGACAAATTATTATACGTTCATAGGTAATTAGATAAATTCATTTGAAATAATCGCCGAAAAATAAAAAAATCAGAGCAGAGCGCCGTGAAAACTTAAATTCTTAGGTTTAATTGGGGTTTGAAGTTCAATGGTACGAAAACGTACGCTAAGGGTGTGCAATGCCATCCAGATGATGCTTTAATAATCTGACGGTTTCTTCTTTAAGTTCCTATTACTATTTCCTGGGATTATACCTTTTTCTTCTCGTATAACTCTCTTTTGCCTGTCTATCAAATAGTAGCAAGATCTCTCTTCAAAAGGGATTATTTTTGCACGCCAATGAATAATCTAAGAGAAGAGTTCTTTCTTTAAGAGCCATTATAGGACATAATAGCTGTTATGAATTCTCGTTTTTTTGCTTCCACTAGTGATCTAAAGTCGTCTTTAACCCCTCTTTTGCGTTTGTTGCCTTATCTTTGGCCGCCTAATGCTCTGGGGCTAAGGCTACGGGTTGTAGCCTCTTTTCTGTGCCTCTTTCTTTCAAAGGTCATTAATCTTTTGGTGCCTCTTTATTTTAGAGACGCCGTCAATGCACTTTCTCCCGACAAAGAGAATTTTGTCGTAATACTTCCCTTAAGCATATTATTAGCCTATGGAGCCATGCGGCTTCTAAATTCTTTTTTTAGTGAAGTTCGCATCGCTATTTTTGCCCCCGTAGGACAGCATGCTACTCGTAAAATTGCAGGTAT
>JAKBAL010000250.1 GCA_021809225.1 Pseudomonadota bacterium
TCAAGCATACTTATAAATAACAAAAGATCGCCAAAATCTTTGTGCACGTCTATAAGCTTTTGCAAGGATAAGATAATTATATTATATCGGGTTTTTGTATAGCCACCGATTTCCTTTAAAAGGTTTTCCTGTACATTTGCAAAATCCTTACTATATCGAGAAAACCTTTCTAAATAGTCTACATACGTAACATTTGTAGCCTTTAGATAATAAGCTGCGATGGAGATATCCAAAGGAAAGGGAGGAAGCTTTTCTAAAAATTGTTTTGCTTCTTCAGTTTGAGCACTTGTAAAAGGGTGTGGATTCCCTTTTGACATAACTTTCTTAAAAAGATCCAGTTTTTGTTCAGGACTCAGTTCTCCAATGGGGATAGCATGATTAACTTGCTTATTGTTTGCAATATTACCGTCACGTGTGGTTAAGATGACTTTTCCCTGCCCCCATGTATCAGGATCACAAGGAAAATTCTTTCGAACATCTGTAAATGTCATCACATTATCATAAATTAAAAGCCAATTTTTCTTGAGTTTCAGTCGATCTCTTACAAATTTTATTATCCTGTCTTCTTTTTCTATAGAATCTGTAATGCCTTGAACCCCTCTTAAAATTTTTTGATCCTCCTCCGTTTTTGCAAGAGTTTGGGCTAACTTTTCAAAGGATGTATTTAGGCTTTCGGGAGTTTCTGCATTAATCTCCCATATAGAACTTGTCTTTTGCGTGTGCGCATATTGATGCGCAAGAGTTGTCTTACCTGCTCCACCCGGCCCAACAAGTGCTACAGTTTGAATACCATCTCGTTTTTTAAGCCTGTCGCCAATCTGAGCAATGAGTTCCGGACGATTAAGAAGGGCAGATTCCATTGGAACCACAAAATCAGATCTAAAAGAATAAATTACATTACTTTGACTCCAACGAAAGGCTAAAAACCCAATGCTAAAAAGCCCAACGATAAAAAATGTTATTAATAATTTTCCTTTCTTTATTTGACAGAAGAGAGGATTGTTCGCATCTTTCTTATTTAAAGGCACTTCAAACACTTTTGTTTCAATATGTTTTTTTTTATATTTATCTGTAAATTCCGAAACTATCTTATCCAAATCTTGATTTGGAAAAATTTTTTTAAGAAGAGCGAAAAAAGAAAAATAATAATTTTCATGTTTTGCAAAATCAACAAAATCAAGGCCTCTAAGCTCCTTAGGAGCTTCTTTATGATTTTTTCTTTCTTGGAGAATAAAAAGAATTTTATTACGATCTTGATTTATCTTTTTAAGAAGTTGAGAAATGCCTTCCTCAGTCAAAGTTTTAGGCAGAACAGAGATTACATAATCTCTTTCTTTTTTCCCTGCTGAGCGTGAGACTGTGATACCTGCAAGATTTAAATGAAATTTAAGGCGAGCAATGAGAAGGGATTTATCTTTTTCAAACATAAGAAAACAACGAAGGTCATTTCTTCGATTTAACTTTGCAATGTCCTTTAAACTTTTTTCAAAAAATGCATTCACACGTAATAGGGAATAGTATTTCCTTAAAAGAATAAGTTTATCTGACGCTTCTATAAAATCGATAATGCCTTCGCGTGTATTACAGCCGAGTTTAGACATTATATTGCGGATATGGGTTTCAACGGTTCTGGGATCAATCGATAAAAAAAGTGCTGTTTTGCTGGTCCTCTTTGCACTTAAAAGGCAAGCGATCACATCAATTTCTCGAGCCGTAAAATGGATATTGCTAATAGTTGACAAATGCTTCGCGTAGAGATCTTGAGAGAGGAGTGTTTGTGTTTCCTGCATAAATATAGGGCGCTACTCTCAAAATTTCTTAATCAAAGACGCGTTTCACACAAACTAAAAGAAGGAAAATGCCTTCTATCTGTTCATAGACATTTACGTATTTTCTACGTAGATGCGATAAATTACAAGAAAAAATGTAAGCTCAGAAAACCTTGTTTTACCTAACAGTCACTTCACCAAGAATCCATTTAAGAGAATCTCCTTAGGTTCTACGGATATTCCTGATCGTTCATAGCTGAAAAAATCTTCCCATGAGCCTTGTTCGATATTCCTCCCCTCCGAATAAGGCTCCTTCTAAGAATGGAGTTGGGGGAATTTATAACGATGAAAGGAAAATTAAATGAAAAACATTCAATATGGAGTGGTTTTAGAAGAAAGTGCTTCTTTTTTAACGCAAGGATTTCCCGGAAAAAATTCTGAATCGACCTTTTTTACACATCGGTAACTGACTGAAAGCAGATTTGAGTCAACTGGCATTAACCAAATTAATGACATAAAAAAGTTAATGTCTGTATTGAGAAACATATAAACCTTAACATACATGGAGAAAAAAATGGAATTTTTTGAAAATAACAAAATAAGTATGAAATCTGACGCTTCTTATGGTGTGTCTTTAGACGAAAAGGCTTCTTCTTTAACACAAGGGTATAGAGGGCTTTCTATGACTGAACAGGCCAATGCTCATTATTATTTCCGATAAATTTTTAATGTATACAATAAATAAAATTAGCTTGTTTTTTTATAAGAAAGGAGAAGTGCTATGTACTATCATCTTAGTGATCATGTTTATATTACTCACTTTCGTGATGAGCTAATTTTATTGGATACGAAAACCGATAAGTATACAATTTGTTTTAAACAATTTTCAGATTTGTTTAGGAACTTATTTGAGCGAAACAGCGCTTCCTCTTCTAATTCTAAAAATTCGACTCAAAATTCAACTTATATCCAAAAATTATTAGAAGACAACATCATTCAAATCAAAGATAGCCCTTACCTTTTTTATATTGACCAGAAGCTCAACTCCGATGGAGTCTCGAATGTGGATTGGCGACTGCCTTTAGAGAATAAAAAAGTAAGCTTTAATCTACAGGTATTAAAAGCTCTTACGACAGTTATCAAAGTCAACTTTTATATAAAAGTTAAAGGGCTATACCCCACGATTCAGCTGATTAAAAATTCTCGAAAAAGCCACTCAAAATATGTCATTCCACAAGCTGAAGAATTGAGTGACCTAGCAAATATCGTAAATAAGGCCTGTCATCTATATCCAACTAGAACGAAATGCTTGGAGTGGGCCATGACTTTTGTGCTTCTCGCATTGAAGCAAAAATGGAAGTGCAATCTTGAGATTGGAGTTCAAAACTATCCTTTTATGGCTCACGCATGGGTGGAGTTTGATGGAAAAGTTGTCATGGATTTTCAACATTTGAGAGAAGGATTGGGTATTATTTTAAACGAACCTTTTCGGAGGGTAAAAATATGATTTACGCAGGGTTCATAAATTTTAGCTCTTTGTCCATTACACAAGCAAATCTGACAAAATCTATTGCATCTTATACGCAATGCTCACCTTCTATCATGCAAAGAGGCGCTCTTTTTTGTTATATTAAACTTTCTAATAATCGCAACAAATAATTTGAACATAAAAACAAACAATGAAAGAATAAAAAATGCGCAAAAGAATATATTTTGTACTTTTAAGTTTTTTAGCAATTGAACTTCCAGTTTTGTCAGACGACAGACCAAGCCCATATGCCAACATTTTTGATGAAAGTATATACGAACAAGACGAGTTGAGAGCAAAGCCCCTTTTTCGAAAAATAGGTAAAGATCCCAAAAGCATTGAGAACATTGAACTGAACAAGGACATTCTTCAATTATTAATATCAAAGAAGATTAAGTGCTTAGAGGAAAAGCTTTTTTCAACGTATGACAGAGAATTAGAAGCTCTAAAAATTTTGATGGAAAAATATAAGCCCTCTAAGGTTGCTAAAATTCTAAAGTTTTCAGGAGGCGTTCTATCCACTGCAACAAACTTTGCTCTTTTTGGTGTTGTCCCCGAAGTTGGTGCAGCGAGAGTTGCATTAGGTGTCACTGCTGGACTCGCCATGACCGGAGCAGCTGCTTCAGGAATAAATGAGTTTTTGCAACCTGATGGGCAATTAGATCTTGATAAAATTCAGAATTCACTTGAAAGAAAAAAGAAGGATCTTATATCGAAGTTGAACGAAGAACCCATCTCTGATTTGGAAATAGAGTATGTCTTTAAAAAACGTTTTTATGATGGAAACCCTAAGTTACAAAAGCACATTGAAAAAGTTCTGATTATGGCTCGAGTAGCAGAAGGTCTTCCTCTTGATTTCAAGAGAGAATTCTTAGAGAATGCTTTAAGATTACCGATTGAAAAAAAGGTTATTAAGGCCGATCCTTGCCTATGGAATCTAGATGGCGATGCGGATCATTTAACAGTAACGCAGCAGGAAGCCAGACATAAGTTAAGTCAGTATGAAGAGACTACAAGAGAGCAACTTCAAAAAGCAATT
>JAKBAL010000251.1 GCA_021809225.1 Pseudomonadota bacterium
TAGGGGAAGTCCGTGGAGATGAGACCATTGACATGCTCCAAGCTATGAATACGGGCCATGATGGTTCCATGTCTACAATTCACGCAAACCGTCCTAGAGAAGCTCTTACTCGTCTAGAAAACATGCTGGCAATGGCAGGATTTGAAATGCCTACGCGGGTTCTTCGTTCTCTCATTGTAGGAGCAATTAATCTAATTGTTCATACGGATCGCATGAGAGATGGAATTCGTCGTGTCACTGAAATCACTGAAATTACCGGTATTGAAGGAGACATCATTATGACACACGATCTCTTTAAATTTGAATATCAAGAAGATGTTGAGGATCAGGAAGGGGGTGAAATGCGTATTCGGGGCATTTTTAAATCCTCAGGCGTAACACCTCATTTTATTCAAAGAGCACGGTTATATAAGTTAGACCACGAATTGAAAGAGGCGATGAGGGGAGACCTATGAGTTCAATTGGAGATAATTTTATTCCGATATTGACAGCTTGTATAATACTTGTAGGGTATGCTTTCTTTATTGCCTTCTATCGTCTTCGTAAGAAGGATGAGGAAGTTTTTGATTGGAAAAGAAGGCTTTCAGAAAGTGGATCAATACTTAAAGAAGAGGGAGATGCCGCCCTTTCTCTCATAAAAGATCAATCAACTCCCGATACGTATTTTAAAAGTAAATTACCAAAAGTAGAGGGATTAAGGCAATGGATTCAACACGCAGGGCTAGATACCAATCCAGTACTATTTATTTCTATCTGTGTTATGATAGGCTTAAGTATATTTAGCCTCTTTTATCTGATATGGCACATAAATCTTCTGTTCTCATGTTTGGTGGGAGCAGCTGCTGCTTTTGTGTTTCCCTGGGTGTTTATTGCTTATCTCACGTCTCGACAAAAAAACATGTTTTTAGTGGAGTTTCCCATAGCTCTTGATGTAATCCGTCGGGCCTTACGGGCGGGGTACTCTGCAGATCGATCTCTTGAGATGGTTTCAGAACAACAGAAGGGTCCTATAGGGAAAGTTTTTCACACAATTAGTCATAAAATGCGTCTTGGCGAACCTGCTGAAGCGGTTCTTGCAGAGATGTCTAACCGTCTTGGTATCGATGAGTTTAGGATGCTGTCTATTGTTTTGATTTTGCAGCGAGAAACAGGGGGTAGCCTTGCAGAAGCAGCCGATAATTTTGCCAAAATTATTCGGGCTCGCCAAAATTTGCGGAAAAAAATTAAGGCTCTGACTGCAGAAGTGCGTGTAACAGCAATGATTTTAGGAGCACTTCCCTTTTTTATATTAGGGGCAGTTTTTGTCAGCAGTCCCCACTATTTGGATCCTTTGTTTTATACAGAGAAAGGACACATGCTTCTTCTTATTGGAGGGACGATGCTAACTTTTGGCATCGGGACAATGGTTCGGATGGCCTATAAAGAAATTTATTAGGGAGGGCTTGAAAATGCTGAGTAGTATAGATTTTCTTTCTTTTATTTTAGCTTTCTTCGTCTTATATTTTATGTTTTCTTTTCTTTCAAAGCTTCGTAAACAAGACGTCTTTAAAGACCGGTTAAGGGAGCTCATGCACTATAAAGAAAAATTGCTTCGTGAAGATCCTTCTGACAAAAAAATTTATCAGCGCTCAGAAGATCAGACGTTCCAATCGTTGAGAAAGATTATTAATAAAATACAAAGAATGGGGACAGACGAACAAGAATCTCTAAAAAATTTATTTATAAGAGCTGGGCTTAAATCGGAGAACGCCATCCTGGTATATGGCAGCGCTAAAATTTTTATGGTTATTCTTTCTGCATTGATTGCAACTTTTATTGTATTCTATTTCACGAAGTGGGGTGTTTTATATAAAACATTGGCCATTATAGCTTCTGGTTTATTAGGGTCATATATAGTTGATGTTATTTTGAAGAGACTTATTATTAATCGGCAAGAACGGATTCGGAAAGCTTTTCCTGAAGCTCTCGACCTTATGGTCATCTGCACTGAAGCTGGGCTAAGCTTAACTGCAACAATTCAAAGGGTTGCGAGAGAATCTTCCCAGCTTTGCCCTGATTTGGGATATGAACTTGCTCTTTTGTCAATTGAGTTAAACATGTTTGCAGATCGAAATAAAGCCTTACAAAACTTTAGCGATCGAATGGATTCGCCCTATTTTAAGTCGGTTGTGACAAATATTATACAAGCCGAGCAATATGGTACCCCCATTTCACAAACAATGCGTACTATCTCAGAGCAATTTAGACAGGATCGTCTAGTGGAGGCAGAAGAGAGAGCTGCCAAACTCCCTGTTTTGCTATCTTTACCTATGATGCTCTTTATTTTTCCATGTGTTTATATCGTTATTTTGGGACCTGCAGTTATTAAAGTTATGGATATAATGTCACATTGAAATATTTCATTTAATGACCGTACTGAATTTTATTGTTTAAATAAAATAACTACGCACCATGCGTGGGGACGGGTGAGTAATTACAAATAAAAATTATTTTTAACTACTTATTAACTATTTTTAATATATAATTAATAAGTAGGAAAGTAGGTTTAATTAAGAAAATGAGGGAAAGGATGGAAATCCTTAAGAAGAAGGATTACTGGAAATGTTATGTAAATTATGGCCTTTTAGATCAAAAAAAGGCAAAGGAAATATAGAAAGTACCAGAGGAACAACAGCTGTAGAGTTTGCTTTAATTGCTCCTGTGTTTTTTTTAATTCTTTTGGGAATTTTTGAGTTTGGCATGGTCGTTCTTATTCAAACATCTCTTGAAACATCCATTCTACAAGTTTCGCGTTTTGGGCGTACGGGGAGTGTCGTTGCGGGACAAAGCGCCGCGCAAACGGCAATAGCACTAGCGGATCAATATAGCTTTGGCCTTGTTAATCCAGCAAATCTTGTCCTTACAGTCACACCTTATGCAAGCTTTGCGGCTATTCCCCCTCTCGCCACAGCACCAACTACGGGAGCGCAAAACTTTGGGAAGTCTAGCCAACCGGTCCTTTATACTCTTTCCTATAATTGGAATTTTTTTACACCTCTAGTAGGGAGTGTTTTGTCACCTAATGGGACTGGGTCCATAACTCTTACAGCATCAGCAATTGTTCAAAACGAACCATTTTGAGGATAGACATGTATCATTGGCTTAAAAAGAGAATTGGAAGAGTAGATAAAGGAGTGGCTGCTATTGAGTTTGCTCTTATCCTACCTGTGCTTTTAATAACATTTATTGGTCTTGTTGATGTTTCTGAATTGGTCTTTTGCCATAATAAAATGAATCGAACTGCTCAAGAAATTAGCAACATTGTCACAAGGGCTCCTGTAACGAAAGCTCAGTTGGATTCAATGTTAGCAGCGTCAGTTTTAATTGCTCAGCCATTCGACTTCAACCAAAACGGAGGGGTTATTGTAACTTGCGTAGGATGACCGACCACACCAGCAAATGCAAAAACCCAAGTTTTGTGGCAAGATAGCTATCTAGCAGCAGGAGGAAGCAGAATTAGCGCAGCAAGTGTACCTGCAGGGTTAACTCTTAGTGCGGGTCAGGCGGTCATTTTTACAGAAATTTTTTATACCTATACTCCGCTTCTCCCAGGATACGTTCTGTCATCTACTCCAGTAAAAATTTATGCAGTAGCGACAGGGGTGCCAAGACAAGGAAATATGACGGCTCTTCTACCAAGTTAATAGGGATAGATGGAGAGAGATTTGATTTTAATAAGAAAATTCAGGAATTGTTTATAAGCAAAGAGAATAATAAAAAAATAAAAGAGGGAGATTAAGATGTTTTCTTTAAAAGAGTTAAGAGAAAGGTCTCGTTGTACGGAAAACTTTCTTCGGAAAGATGCTGGGGTTGTGGTACTTGTTTATGCTCTTGCCATGATACCGATCTTTGCCATGTTAGGTCTTTCCATTGATGTGGGGCGTGATTATTACGTTCATTCTATTCTAACAGGAGCGGCAGATGCAGCAGCAATTACAGCTGCGAAATCGGGAGGGACACCAGCTAATATGATTCAACAAGGAACGGCTGTCTTTAACGCGAATATTCCTACTAATTTTATTGGAACGGTAAGTGGACCTACCTTTCAATTTTCATCCAATAATCAAGTCGTGGCTGTGAGTGCAACGGCAACGATTGGTACAACGTTTATGCAACTTTTAGGGCAGACTTCGATTTCGGCAACGGCAACATCCCAAGCTCAAATTCAAGTTCAAGGTGCAGAAGTTGTGTTGGCTCTTGATAATACAGGGTCTATGGCTGGGTCTCCGATGGCGGGAGAAATTTCTGCTGCCAAAGCACTTGTTAATATTTTATATGGAG
>JAKBAL010000252.1 GCA_021809225.1 Pseudomonadota bacterium
GAAAATTCTTCTCTTTATCAAGCTTTAAAAGAAGCTCGTGCGGCAATGATTCCTGAGAATTATTGTCAACGTGTCATTCAATTTGCCCGTCAAGGATATACTCATATGGATATTCGTGAGTATGATACAGATTGGGATTCGGAAGCTTATCGGACGGTCTCTGGGCAAAATTCAAATAACTCTGTTCGTGTAACGAATAAATACCTCCATGCCGTTATGGAAGATAAAGAATGGGATCTTTTGCGCAGAACAGATGGGAGTATTCATAAGGCTATACGGGCTCGAGATCTATGGGATCAAATAGGTCAAGCTGCATGGGCTTCGGCTGATCCAGGTCTCCAATATGATACAACGATCAATGAGTGGCATACTTGTCCTCAAAATGGGCGAATTCGTGCTTCAAATCCTTGCTCGGAGTACATGTTTTTAGATGATACAGCTTGTAATCTTGCTTCTCTTAATTTGGTGACGTTTATGAACCATCAAGGGAGAGAAGCCAAAGCGGGAGAGCTTCATTTTGATTGTAAAGCTTTCGAACATGCAGTTCGTTTGTGGACAATGGCTCTTGAAATTACGGTTATGATGGCTCAGTTTCCCTCAAAAGAAATTGCTATGCTTTCTTATGAGTTTCGTACACTAGGGCTTGGATATGCCAACATCGGTGGTCTCTTAATGGCATCTGGCATTGCTTATGACAGTAAAGAAGGTCGAGCCATTGCAGGGGCTGTCGCTGCATTGATGACAGGAATTTCCTATGCGACGTCTGCAGAGATGGCCGCAGAGCTTGGGACTTTTAAGCATTATAAGCTGAATGAGAAAGATATGCTGCGCGTGATGCGTAACCATCGTCGAGGGGCCTATGGAGAAAAAGAGGGATATGAAGGCCTTGAAGTGATGCCTGTTCCGTTGGAAGAAAAAGATTGTCCTTGTCCAACCCTCGTCAAAGCTTGTCGACAAGCTTGGGACAGATCCTTAGAGCTAGGGAAAAAACATGGATATCGCAATGCACAAGCGACCTGCATTGCCCCAACAGGAACAATTGGTTTAGTGATGGACTGCGATACCACAGGTATTGAACCTGATTTTGCAATGGTGAAGTTTAAAAAGCTTGCCGGGGGGGGGTATTTTAAAATCATTAACCGTCTTGTTCCTCAAGCTCTTCAGGTCTTGGGGTATACCCCAAAGCAGATTGAAGACATCATTCAATATGCGGTAGGGCAGGGGAGTCTTGAAGGGGCTCCCGGAGTTAGCTTTAAGGCTTTGCAGAGCAAGGGCTTTACAAATCGTGAAATTGATCTTTTAAAAGATAATTTAAAATCTGCCTTTGATATTAAGTTTGTTTTTAATCGTTGGACGTTGGGAGATGATTTTTGCAAGAAGGTGTTGAAGTTAACAGAGGCACAACTCAATAACGTGCGGTTTGATCTTTTGACTCACTTAGGTTTTAAGCAAGATGAAATTGAAAAGGCTAATGCCTATTGTTGTGGGACGATGACCGTTGAGGGTGCTCCCCATTTGAAAAAGGAGCACTTATCGGTTTTTGATTGTGCAAATCCTTGTGGTCGAACGGGAAAACGTTACCTTTCCGTCGAAAGTCATATTCGGATGATGGCTGCTGTTCAACCCTTTATCTCAGGCGCTATTTCTAAAACCATCAATATGCCAAATTCAGCAACAATCGAAGACTGCAAAGAAGCGTACCTTCTCTCTTGGCGATTGGCTTTAAAAGCGAATGCTCTTTATCGAGATGGATCAAAGCTCTCTCAACCGTTAAATGCGTCTTTATTGGGAGATGAGGTTGCAGAAACGCTTGCTGAAATGTCATCTCCTGAAAAAGCAAAAGTTGTGGCAGAGAAGGCTGTAGAACGTGTTGTTGAGCGATTTATCCATCGTGCCCAGCGACAAAAGCTGCCTAATCGTCGTAAAGGATACACTCAAAAAGCTGTGGTGGGTGGTCACAAGGTTTACTTACGTACTGGAGAATATGACGAAGGAAGCTTAGGAGAAATTTTTATTGATATGCATAAGGAAGGCGCTTCCTTTCGGAGCTTAATGCACAATTTTGCCATGGCAATTTCTATTGGACTGCAATATGGCGTTCCGTTGGAAGAATTTATAGATGCGTTTGTTTTTACTCGTTTTGAACCCTCAGGTCCTGTTTCTGGAAATGATACCATCAAGATGGCGACATCGATCCTTGATTATATTTTTCGCGAGTTGGCCATTTCTTATATGGGTCGAACGGATCTTGCTCATGCAGAACCGGTAGATCTGCGCCCAGATACCATTGGTCGTATTGAAGCGGAGAAAGGAGCTCTCGTCAATAAAGATAAGAAAAAAGGAGAAATCGTCAATAGTTTGATGAGCAATGGGTACGTGCGCAATAATTTATTTGTAATGTCTCCCGCCAATCACGATCAAGATGCTTATTTGCTTCACGAAGCGACAGGGACAGAATCTGTGAAACCCTTAATGGGGTCAGCCGTCATTGCGGAAGTGGAAGTTACGGAAATGGAAGAGCGGCGTTTTCAAGCTCGTCTAAAAGGGTATGCTGGGGATGCTTGCACTGACTGTGGAAACTTCACTCTTGTTCGTAATGGAACGTGCTTTAAGTGTGATACCTGTGGCTGCACAACCGGGTGCTCTTAAAACATGGACAAACTTGCTTTTATTATTAATAATATCATTTACAAAAAATAATTCAGAACAAGTCCTAATTCTGGATTGCTTTGCTCCGCTCGTAATGACGAGTTTTCATATTGAAAAACAAAAGGTTCGTCATTGCACGGAGGGATGAAGCCTGACAAAGCAATCCAAAAAAGTAATCTTAAATTATTTGTATAAGTCTTTGAATCAAAGTTGAACTATGCATATCTATGATCATTTTTTCAAATGAGAAAGATAAATAATTATGGCGTCTGTAAAAATAAAAAATAAAAATACTATAGAAATTCATAATAAAACAATCCTTGCCTTTTTTTGGCAGCACATAAAGCCGTATAAGTGGCTTTATCTTATTATGTTAATGGCTCCTGCTATAAGTAGCTTTTATCCTTTTGCTTATAATTATGCCATAAAGTTATTTCTTGATGTCATGGCAACACAAAGCCCCTTAACCTATCAAGCCATTCTTTTCCCGATCATTCTCTTTATTGCTGCGCAGTTCATCTTAGATTTTGTGTGGAGAATAAGTAATATAGCAGAATGGAAGGCAGAACCTTATGTGAGACGGTCAATTCTTCTAAAATCCTACGATTATGTACAACATCATTCTTATTTGTTTTTTCAAGATAATTTTACTGGCACCATGAGTAGTAAACTAAAGGGTCTGCTTGATGGATATGATAAATTTTGGGCTGAGATGCATCATGGTCTCATGTCAAAAATTCTTAAGAGCATTGTCAATCTTTGTGCTCTTTCAATTGTTAGTTTTAATCTTGGTATATTCGTTTTTATCTGGGCTGCAATCTATGTTCCCATAATGTATACACTTTCCCTTAGATTGAACAAACTTTCCTTTGAAGAAACAGAAAGTAGGCACGCCCTCATTGGGCAAATCTCAGATAAAATCACTAACATTATTTCCCTTTTCTCTTTTGCTTCACGAAAGAGAGAGCTTAAATCTTTGGACAACCAGATCTCTCATGATTTTATTCCTAAGCAAGTTCGGGTTTATAAATACGATTTTAAAATTCAAATCATTGGGGGATTTCTTTATCTGATAATGTTTGGATTTATTCTATTTTATATGATTCACTTAAGGATGATAGGGTTAATCTCGATTGGAGATTTTGCTTTTGTGTTTGGCATTGCTTTGGTGGTAGCAGATGACATTTGGCATGCAACAATTTCTTTGCAAGAGTTTTCCCGAGCGATGGGCGATTTAAAAAGCTCTCTTTCCATTTTAAATAGTCCTCACGAGAACGTAGATCAGAAAAATGCTCATCCTCTTATCCTAAACAATCCAAAAATAGAATTTAAAAATGTTAGCTTTGGGTACGATGACAAAGACTCTGTTTTCAAAGATCTTAATCTTATTGTGAATCCAGGTGAAAAGGTTGGATTGGTGGGACATTCAGGGTCTGGAAAGTCTTCTCTCGTTAATCTTCTTCTTAGATATTTTAAAAATAATAAAGGGAAAATCCTCATTAATGACCAAAATATTAATGATGTAACTCAGGATTCGTTGAGGGAAAATATTGCTGTTATCCCACAGGATACTTTGTTATTTCACAGAACTTTGATGGAAAATATCAGATATGGCAAGCCATCAGCAACGGATGAAGAAGTCATTGAAGCC
>JAKBAL010000253.1 GCA_021809225.1 Pseudomonadota bacterium
CATTTTTGTTCATGAATCACTGTTTGATCCTTTTTTAGCTCGCTTAAAAGAAAAACTGAATGCGCTTAAAATTGGCGATCCTATGGATCTTGAAACGGATATTGGATCCGTTATCTCTCCTGCTCAGCATGAAAAAATTTTAAGCTATATTGAGAGAGGAAAAACAACATTAGGGGCAACAGCCCATGAGTGTTCACAATTGCCCCAAGACCCTAAATTAGCAAAGGGACTTTTTGTTCGTCCTGTGCTTTTTACAGGTCTTCCTAATACGCATCAAATATGCCAAGAAGAAATTTTTGGTCCTGTTACAGCCCTTATTCCCTGGAACAATTTTGAGGATGTTATTAACCAAGCTAATGACTCTAGCTTTGGCCTTGCCGCAACTTTGTGGACGAATAATTTTTCTCGTGCCTTAAAAGGAGTTCATCAATTAGAAGCTGGATTCGTACAAGTTAATCAAAATGTTGTCGTACAACCAGGTTTATCTTATGGAGGTGTTAAGGCATCAGGAATTGGGAAAGAAGCATCATTAGAGGCCATGCTCGAGCACTTTACCCACAAAAAGACGATTATTTTTAATATGGAATAAATAGGACCTTGAAGTCTTAAAAAATAATACTTAATCTTCTACATATGCAATTTTTAGGGAGCCATTTAAGATAATGATAAAAAATATATTCCAGTTATACACTCTGCTCATCTGTTTGATTTGCACAATAATTTTAATCATCTCATCTTCAATGTTTTTAAATTCACTGACCGATCTCTTTATCCCTGAATACAAGTCTTATTCTTCCATGGTTTCTTATGAATCAAATGACAACTTCCTCAGGTATTATGAAAGAGATTGGGGAATAAAGGACGAGCGGTATATTGCTCTTTCTCAGCTCTCTCCTGATCAGTTGGATGACAAAAGAATGATCGCGAAGAAAGCATTCTTAGCACAAGAAAAAGCACAAGCCATTGGATCACTTATTCATTGCCTACAATGGGCACTTGTTGCTCTTGCTTTTTTCTTGATTCACTGGCGACTTTATAAAAAATCAAATAGACGATAGAGACAAGAAATTAATATCTATCTCTTTCGACTCACTAACACATCCCGTGCTTGAGTCAATCTATCCTGCTCGGTAGAGTCTTTTGGCTTAATCTTCTTAAAAGCTTTATCAATCTCTTCAATGCTAGCCGTCACATCAACTTTAAGCAGGGATGCAGCCTCACTTTCTGTCAGCGGAGGAGACAAAGGAAGAGGAAGAGACTTTTTTTTCATCCACTGATGAACATCTTGCTTAAGGAGTAGAATAAGAAGAATAGCGATAGCTGCAACTTGCAAAAGACGGCCTACAAGAATTAAGTAAAAAGCAGCAAAAATCATGACGCCAACAAACGTCCACTTAAGCGTTTTCACAAGCAACTTTGTTTCAGCATGTTCTAATTTTTGCAACAAAAGAATCAGAAAAACAACGCCTAAAGCAATAAGAAAAAGTTCAGCCATGATTTTCCTTTTGTCACCTCACCTTATGCAGCAAGCTTTTTTATCTCAGGAAGCTGAAGCATTTGGATAAGATTTCGTAACTCTTGTTTGGCAGACACATGAGAAAGGGTGATGGGTATATTACAGTCTTCTAAGTCAAGGACCGTAAGCCCTGCCAAGAAAAGCTCCCGAAAAATAACACGCTCACCAAATCCTTGGACATAATGAAAACCTATCCGTTTTGCAAGAGCTTGAATAACATCTTCCATTTGCTCTTTGTTCCGAGCATTAATGCTGCTCAAGCGATTACGCAAAACAAACCATTCAATCGACCCTTGATCTCGAATGGCGCGCCGCTTTTTTTGTTCCCAAACCATCTCAGCATAAATGCTAGGCCTTATAATATCCAAAGTATCGCTTTTAAGCCGAACGAGCATATCCAGATCGATAAAACTATCATTAAGAGGAGTAATCAGTGTATCAGCGAAAGCATGAGCTGCACGGGAGAGAGAAGAATCACTCCCAGGTGTATCAATAAGAATAAAACTATGAGACGAAAGTTGCGTAATAGCTTCTTCTAAGTTGTGCTGATCTTCCTTAATTGCTTCTTCTTTTATGGACTGTTGACTCAGCAGTAAAGGAATATGGTGGGGAAGAGGCAATGGCTTTTCCATTTTATCTGATGTGAATTTTCGATTTTCCAGATAACGCGTTAATGTGCCTTGTCGTGCATCCACATCAATACTCCCAACAGAAAACCCCATACGGAGAAGACTTGTAATGATATGCATACTTACCGTTGATTTTCCCGTACCGCCTTTTTCATTACCAAGAACAATAATATAAGGTTTTTGTGCCATACCTTGTGCCTTTTTAATATTAATGACTAACTGATAGTCTACAGTGATTTAGATTTCATGACTAGGGGGTTATGTCTCGGCAACAGGGTTGTCTCACATAAAAGAGAGGCGACAATAACTCATGTCATGCTTAGGCTAGAACGCATTGATTTGCAAAGCAAAACAAAGGACTTCTTGACCCGAGAATCTGGATATCTATGAGATCTACGGATCATGTTCACTTCCTCGTTTTCCTTGGTAACTTATGGGCAACTAAATGGGTGACATGAGGAGGAAGTTCCCCTTGATGGAAGGAAAATACAATATTTTGCATTTCCCGATCAGAAATTGAGAGCCGTTCATGTTGACGGAGGTGCTCTAACCAAGATTCAATCATAAAGCACTCCGTAAACTTCTGAGGATTTTCAATGTCTTTAAATAAAGACCAGAAAAAGGCACCGTCTCGCAAACGAATACGCCGTAAATCTCGTATGGCTTGCGAAAATTTCTCAACGCTTTTCCGTTCAACACTATATTCGATTGTAACCATGATAGGTCCCTCTTCATATCTCAGTTCTTCTATAGCAATGGGCAGAGGAAGAGGATGAGACGGACTTTGGTTCAAGAGAAGTTTTTTTCCTGAAACAAAGATATACGTTAAAAAATTACAAGCAAGTAACCCAATGGCAGCAATGCTGAGTGCGATTGAGAGTGTATAATGGGTCGCCATCCATCCCCATAACAAACTCCCTAGGCTCATTCCTCCAAAAAAGATAGCCAAAAAAATGGACAAAGCTCGCGCACGAACCCAAGTCGAGACAACTTGTTGGACGAGAGTTGTAAATGTTGTAAGCACCGTAATCCACGCCATTCCTCCCAGGATCATAGTTCCGTTAGCGAAATAAAAATTCTTAGAGAAAGCAAGAATAAAAGTAGCAAAGGCAAAACCAATAGCTCCTCCGAATATCAATTGATCACAATTTAGGTTTTGTCTAAGCTTTGGCAAAAGAAAAGCACCAATCACAGCTCCCAATCCCAGTAATGCTAACAATATACCATACCCGACAGGTCCACATTGTAATTGCGTTCGAGCAACCAAAGGAAGGAGTGCCCAAAGTCCACTGGCAAAAATAAAAAATGCACAAGATTTGATGAGAAGAGTTTGAAGAGCGGGGGAACCCCTGACGTATCTTAAACCCGCTCGCATCGCGCCATAAACCCGTTCTACAGGTAGAGCACTTTCTTTCGCCGGTCGTTCCCACCTTAAAAGAACAATAATAATTGCAAAAAAGGAGAGTGAATTCAAAGCAAATACAGCTGCAGGTCCCGAGGCGGCAATAATAAATCCTGCAAAAGCCGGACCAAGTGCACGGGAAAAATTAAGGCTAACGCCTGTCAATGCTACAGCAGAAGTCATGTGTTTATCAGGAACAAGTTCTGACATAAGGGTAAACCATGCCGGAAAACTAAGGGCAGCTCCCGAACCAAGGCAGAAAGTCAGAAACAATAATAGCTCGGGTGATATTTTGTCTAAAAAAGTAACTAAAGCAAGAAGACCTGCTGTGATCATGAGGCCCGTTTGTGACAGAATAAGATAACGCCGCCTGTCTATAATATCGGCAATGGCCCCTGCTGGTAACGCTAATAAAAAAATGGAAAAAGATGTGGAGTTATTGAATCTATATCTGTAAACTAGTAAGGAACAACTGGCAACCAGGGACAAGTAAATACAGCGCCTGAATGTGGAGTTATTCCAGGCTGAAGAACGAATCAAAGGAGCAGAAAAGTATGAACTGAAGGCAAAAGGGTTAATTGAGGAAATACGGCTGGCTCAAAAGGAAAGTTAGGATCTGAGAAGGAGAGTGAAAGAACTAGAAGAACAGAATAGGTCGTTGTAGATAGCTTTGAAGACTAACGAGAGTAAGAATGCGAATGGCAACAATGAAAAGATGAAACAGCTGCAGCAGGAAA
>JAKBAL010000254.1 GCA_021809225.1 Pseudomonadota bacterium
GATTTTTATAACTTTTTTCCCGTTCATTGTATCATCATAAAAGATATATTAAAATTAATATATATTAAAAAATATAATTTGTCAAACAATTTTGCTGCTCATAAGACCGCGCAAGATGATTTTTGTAATCGTCTTTAAGTAAGGTAGGCCCTTATAAATTTCCAATTTCCTCAGGACATTCTCGTTCGCTTTGCTCACATACTTTTTCATGGGGAGCATGAGGAGAGGAGACGAACAAATAAATTCCGACTATTTTCAGGAGGTGCGCTTATAAAAAGTCTTTTATCCTAAGCACTTTATCACAAACGATAAAGACTTCTTAAGCTCAATCAACTGTCATCAACTCTAAATTTAAAATGATTTATATAATTACTGCTAATACTCTTATGAGACTAATTCTCTTCTGAGATTTTAAATTCTATAGTTCTTCTTTCTCCCTCAATAGTATCTGCAATAAAATTAAATATCCAACCATGTTGGCCTATATCATATTTACCAGTTGTACGAAAATCATCAGGCAGAAAAGATATATTTAATTTATCTCCTTTTAACAACGTCATATTAAATTTTTTCTTAATTTTCATAAGGCTCGTTCTATCTTGAGTCGCCCCAATCACTTGAGAGACTGTGAATGTTTTTTTCATACTAATATGTTTAATTTGATAGCCAGTTAGTTCTTCATCACTTATACCATCAAACATCGTAGCCTTCGCTTGATAGCTTATCGTAGCAATGCTTATAAGAAGAAAGAATAAAAAATTTTTTAACATGTGATTCTCCAAGAATTTAATATGTTAATTTACTGTACATCAAAAATGATCACTAAAATTTTTTGTAATGTCAATTAGATTTTTTTATCTAAATACATAAGTTACCTTTAAAAACTTCCAATTCCTTTAAGATATCTCTACTCATTTATCTAAAATATTTTTTGATAGGATCTAAATATATAAAGAAATTTAGGGAGCGAGAACGAGTAAAGAAAGTCCTCCGATTTTTAGGAGGCGCGCTGATACATTGCCTTCGGCAACGTGCGCTTGTCGCAAGCGACTCAGACTATAAACGCATGATAAGAAAAGAATTTTTGTTAGACGCAACCTTAAACGAAAATTCTAAGATTTCTTTAAAAAGTCGCGGAGAGTTCAATCAGATTATGAATATGAACAAGGTATCGAAAATCGCCAAAGACGTTAGGAGATTCCTCACTCGATACTGGATGTATTGCCATAGAAATAAGAATGAGCTAATTTAATTAAGCGCGACGCATAGGTGTTTCAGGCCTATACGCCGCTAATCACAACCAACCCTGTTTAGGAGGATTGATCATGACTGACCATACCATACACAATTTTCACTACTTTTTAGAAGAGCTAGGTAAAAATTTAAGAGAAATGGAGTCTCTCGCAGAGCAAGAGTCCATTCGTCTTAGAAGTATGCATATTTTGTATGATGTTATGTCTAAAATGTACGAAAATTGGCGTAATCATTTAGAACATAGGTAAAAGAAGAAAAAAGTTTAGCAGGTTATTGTCTGCTAAGCTACCTTTACTTCATAAGAGGCCTAAGCAAGGAAATCCTTATCTCCTGAGAGAGGATTAGTAAAACCTTCAAAAAAGGAAGGAAAAAAATCATGAAAAAATTATCTTCAGTAATAAAAAAAGAAAAAATTGAAATAAAAAATAACGATTTTACTTCAATTTCAAATAAAAAATATTTACAAAGAAAATATATTAAAGAAAAAGAAGTATCAAAGCGCATTTCACAAGTCATCGATCTTGCAGGAGACATCGCTGAGAGACCATTAGATGAAGCTCAGTCTCTTGGCTTTATGTCTCGTCTTTTGGTAATGGTTAATTTGCCTTATCGAGATCCTGGAATTGAAGCTTTAAGCTGGTGGAGAGAGAATGGTGGAGTGGTTTTAGACGTAACTCCCGGCAGAAAAAAAGGAAAGAGCATAGGGATTCCATATGGTACTTATCCAAGGCTTATCCTTGCTTATCTTATTACACAAGCTGTACGTACAAAGTCTCCAGAAATTTTCTTAGGAAAAACATTTAGAGAATTTTTAGAACTCGTAGGTATAGATGATGGAGGAAAACAATACAAACAAGTACAAAAACAATTAAAAAGAACAATTTCTTCTTCTTTTGCTTGGACGTATAAAAACGAAAAAACATGGTCACGTACAAACGTCCAAGTTGCTCATCAGTCTCAGCTATGGTGGGATCCAAAGTCTCCAGACCAGCCGGCACTCTGGGAAAGCAAAGTAAAGCTCAATACGGATTTTTTTAATGAAATTATCCGTAAGGCTGTCCCATTGGACTTTAGAGTTTTAAGAGTTCTTAAAAATTCTCCTCTCGGCCTTGATCTCTACATGTTTCTCTCATGGAGAACCTTCAACCTTAAAGAACCAGTTTTCATCAGTTGGGAAGGGTTACACAACCAATTAGGAGGGCAATACAAAGACTTAAAAGAATTTTCTAGAAAATGTCGTTTGCACCTCAAACGCATCCAAGCCATTTGGCCAGAATTGAATATAAAATCTGTTAGAGGAAGGCTTTGCATTGATCCAACCTCTAAAAGTCTTGTTTCTGTGTGTAACTCCAAGCTTTAAAAAAGTTATCCCCGTACTTTGGTACACCACAAAAACCGTACTTTGGTACACCATCAGATAGTCTTTTATCTCTATACTAGTATTTACAGGTAGTTGTAAGGCTAGAACTGTGGAAAACTCTCAACTTCACGAAAAGACACCCTTAGTTCGCTTCGCTCACAAATTAAAAAGTTTCTGTAATTCCTCTCTCGCTATGCCTGTACAAGCGCGCTCCGCTTTCGCTACGCGTCCCCTCCGGGGATGGCCTTCGGCCACTCATTGACAGGCGCGAGATTCGGAATTCTTTGCTTACCAAGACGCAAAAGGCGAGAAGAACGCCTTTGCGTCTCTCTCAAACCAAAAAAGGAAAAGTGGTCTAGGTCGCATGCGACAAAGCGCCGTTGCCAGAGGCAATGTGTAAGCGCGCTTGGTAATAATTCCCAAGACCAACTTTTCTTGCTTCTGCTCGCTAAATTTCTCCATAATGAACCCCCTCTCCTCATGCTCCCCATGAAAAAGTATGTGAGCAAAGCGAACGAGAATGTCCTGAGGAAATTGAAAATTTCTAAAGGCGCACTTATGCACGATTGCAAATCGTGACGTGCGGTCCTGCCGCCGGCCCCCTCTTTTTAAGGGGGGATATCACAGACAATCATCAAAAAATCACAAGTAAAACCCTATTTGTTTAAACAATTTTTGAGCTGTTTACCCTCCCTCCTTCTCACGCCCGTGGCCGTCAAGCACATGCGCTCTTACCATGAGCGCATAAGTGCGCATCCTCTGGATGAAGCTCTATGGAAGTTTTTAAATCGAATAATTCTTGTCAAATTTATCATCTTAAAACTTCATAGGAGCGTGCTACAGATGAGATAAAAATTTTCAGAGTGGATTTTAAGTGAAAGAAATTACCCCCACTAGAAAACGCTCTTTCGAGTTTTTAGAGGTATTCAGAATTTTGTGTTAATGCTGTTTTCTGTGATCTTCGAAAGAGACAACGAGACGTTTACCAAGGATAGCCGCCGTTTTTTCTAGCTGCCTTAGAGTCGTCCAATGATGCAAGTCTTCCATGTTGGAAACGACTGGCCATGAGGTACCAAGAGAGCGAGCAAGGTCGGCTATTTTCCTTCCTTTTCGACTAAAACGAACGAGCAAAGCTGCTTGGACTCGAGAGGAGGGGTAAATCATCGGAG
The DNA here is from genome assembly GCA_021809225.1 of Pseudomonadota bacterium. The sequence goes on from JAKBAL010000254.1 coordinate 3,784, forward strand.
GCATTTCGGTTTGAGAAGGGAAGGGAATAGGCATGCCTTCTTCAGCTCTTCCTTCCAAAGTTAAAGTTAAAGCTTCAGAAGCATTGAATAGAGCCTCTTCCTCTGTTTCTCCTTCTGTGAAGGCTTCTGGAAAGTCAGGAAAAGTCACAAGATATTTCTCATCTGTGCCCTTTTCGATTTTACAGGGATACCAAATTTTCATGAGAGTTTGACTCCTGTTTGACGTTCAATAGCAGCCAAGAGACCTTTTCCTAAATCTCTGTTTCCATGAACAGGGACGGTTACTCTTAGAGAATTTTTCCCCAAACGGTAGTGGCTTCCTTGAGATCTCAAAATTGTCCATCCGTCTTTTTGGAGGATTTTTATAACTTTTTTCCCGTTCATTGTATCATCATAAAAGATATATTAAAATTAATATATATTAAAAAATATAATTTGTCAAACAATTTTGCTGCTCATAAGACCGCGCAAGATGATTTTTGTCAAAAATCATCTT
>JAKBAL010000255.1 GCA_021809225.1 Pseudomonadota bacterium
AAGAGTCCTACAATGATAATCATCAAGCTTAAGGCAACGGCAAAAACAGGTCGTTTAATGGCGGTATCGCTAATAAGCATTACGAGGTTCTTTCCGAATTATGACTGAGGGGTGGCGGCGATAAGTGATCCATCATGAAGTTTATCTTGTCCCTCAAGGACAATCTCATCTCCCTTCTGCAAACCAGAAAGAACTTCAACCTGGTCAGCAGCCCGCGTGCCCAATGTTATCTTGGTTAAGACCGCTTTTTCACCAACTTTCTTATAAACATTCATCCCACCAGGACGCACAACAAGAGCTTGTTCGGGTATAACAATAGATGACGCTTGATTAGTTGTTGCTTTAAGCTCTGCATGCGCATAAAGACCCGGAATTAAGAGATTCTCTGTGTTTGGAAAAGTAGCATAGACAGTCACGCTCCGCGTTTTCTCGTTTACGGAAGGTTCAATCGCTTCAATTTTTCCCTCAAAAACCTTATCAGGATAAACATCTGTCTTTGCAATAACGTCAGCTCCTACTTTCATCGTTGGGATGTCCTTTTGCGGCATATGAAAGGTGAGTCGAATAGGTGTTAGGTCTTGGATTCTAACCAATGGATCCCCTTCAGTAACAAAAGCACCTTTAGAGACTTTTTTCTCAGAAAGGGCCCCTGCAAAAGGTGCAAAAATCTCTGTTTTAGCTAGCGCTTCTTCGGCAAGAGCCAGCGCCGCTTCATCTGCTTGTACTTGATTTTCAGCTTCTTCAAGAAGTTGGGGGCTCAGAAAACCCTTCTTATTGAGCTCGATCTTTCGCATAAGTGTACTTTTGCTAAGTTTAAGGGCCGCTGCAGCTTTTTTTACTGTTGCCTGCTGCTCTTTGTTGTAAATTGTAAAGAGTTTTTGCTGAGGTTTCGCATACTCTCCCTCTTGAAAATGCACATTTTCAATACGCCCAGAAACTTCAGCCTTTAAAACCACATCATTGTAGGCTGTATATGTTCCCACACCGGTGATACAAGAATTAAGGCAGGTTTCACCAACGGTTGTGGTAATGACAGCTTGGGCTGGCTCTTCAGCCTTTACAGGTGCGACAAGCAAAAGCCATAGAAAAAAAAAGCGTACCATTTTATATATCCTTTAAGGCGAGATAATTTTGCGTATAATATATATAAAAATTGATAAAGGAAAGAAGCATGTTTCTGGTAGATAGCCATTGCCATTTAGATTATGAACCCATGGCCAGCGATATAGAAGGAACCCTAAGTCGTGCAAAAATTATGGGAATTGCTGGGTTTTTAACAATTTGTACGGATCTTTTTAAAATTCCTAATATTTTGGCTATTGCAGAAAGTTATCCCGAAATATTTGCCAGCGTTGGTGTTCACCCTCATGAGGCAGAAAAAATACCTGCAGAAATAAATCTTTTTGAGCTTTTAACAAAAGAAGCTGACAATCCTAAAGTTGTGGGATTTGGAGAGACGGGCCTTGATTACTATTATTCCCATAGCACTCCTCAAGATCAAAAAAAGGCCTTTACCTCTCATATTGAAGCTGCTGTGGCTAAAGATCTCCCCCTTATAGTTCACACAAGAGAGGCTGAAAAAGACACGATTGACCTCATCAAAACCATCGGGCAGGGAAAAGCGAGAGGAGTCCTACATTGTTTTTCTGGATCTGCCTGGTTAAAAGATCAGGCACTTACTCTTGGGTTTTACATTTCCGTTTCCGGTATTATAACTTTTAAAAAAGCAGAGGAGTTGCGACTGGTGATAAAAGATGTTCCCTTGGATAGACTTTTAGTGGAAACTGATTCACCTTATCTTGCACCTGAACCTTATCGAGGGAAACCTAATGAACCGGCATTTATGATTGAAACAGTTAAAAAGTTGGCAGAACTTAAAGAAGTAAGTTATGAAAAGCTATGCACTGAAACCACTCAAAATTTCTTAACTCTTTTTTCAAAGGTACATTTTTCATGCAAGTCACAATATTAGGCTGCGGCGCTTCAGGAGGAGTTCCTCTGATTACAGGAGAGTGGGGGGTCTGTAACCCTCAAAATCCGAAAAATAGAAGATTAAGGGCCTCTATTGCTGTGGAAGAAAACGGCACAACCCTTTTAATTGATACATCACCTGATTTACGTGAACAATGCCTAGCCGCCCAGATTCAAAAAATTGATGCAGTACTTTATACTCACGATCATGCCGATCATACCCATGGGATTGATGACTTACGTCCTTTCTTTTATCGCCATAAAATGCCGATACCCCTTTATGGAAATGCCGAAACCATTGCCTTTCTGAAGAAGCGGTTTTCATATGCCTTTCCTGTTGATGAAATGCGGCCAGATATTTATCGCTCCTTTGTCATTGCCAATATGATTGAAGGTCCTTTGCACATAGGTGATATTCAAATCACTCCTTTCATTCAAGGCCACGGTTACACATCGTCCATTGGATATCGCTTTGACAAAATTGCTTATTCGACAGATGTGGTTGACTTAGACGAGGCTGCTTTTCAGATTTTAAAGGGGGTTGATGTATGGATTGTCGACTGCATTGCGATGGATCCAAGGCCAACCCATTCTCATTTGGCAAAAACGCTTGAGTGGATTGAACGTGTTCAGCCTCGCCAAGCCTATCTTACCCACATGTCTCATTACATCGATTATGAGAATGTAATGAAAGAACTTCCCCCCCATGTTGAAGCCGCCTATGATGGATTAGTCATCAAGATTTGATTTAGGATAAAACCATTGATATATTCACGAAACTTAGCATTTCTCATTATATTTCTGAGCTTCACAGGACCTTCATACGCTAAAATAGAAGTGCCCACATTTGAAACCTATCTTCTATCCGAGAAAGCCATTTTTAAAGGACAGCCGGCAGACATAGACCTTACAAGTTATAAGGGAGCAAGGACGTTTAGAACAAAGCTAAGGGAAGGGGCAAAACAAGGGCCTAACTATGCCGGTCATTATACCGTTGTCACCATTGGGTGTGGCACACGGTGTCAGCAAAATTGGGTTATTGAGGCTCGGACAGGAAAAATTTTGGATAGGTTTTTTTCCATTATTGGAATAGCCTACCAACTCAATAGCTTACTGATGGTCGTGAACCCACCAGATCCTCACCTAAGAAATGCCCTTGCAAAGCATCCCGAACAACCTTTTTGGGGCACAGTGGAGACAACCTATAAGATTTTGCAAGATCATAAATTTAATGTTCTCTATCAAGCAAAGTGGGCCGACATTCATTAAATTATGGCCTTCGTTTTGAACCTTGGTCCTCTAAAAGCACAAGAGTTAAGAGCTACCTTCACGTCTGGCGAGTTACTCACATTCCATCACGAACGCCATTAATACCTTACTAAATTTTTTGGAAAATGTTCAAAATGTTCTCTTTTAAAAAATGACGGATGTCGAGATTAATACTACTGAAACAATATTAAATTATTTTTGTTAATAAATCACATGTACAAAATGTTGAGAAATTAACGCGCAAAGCGCTTCTTTAAATTAGCTTGAGTGCGATGAGTAAGAAATTGCTAATTTCTTATATATTATGTATATGACGTAATATATAAATTAAGGATCTAGAATGAAAATATTTTCTTTACTCATATTATGTTTTTTTATGTTAACCTTTCGTGCTTTTGGCATGTTCCCTGAAACTGAAGAAGGCAGAATTGAACAGCTCCGCGGCATTAAGCAAGACTGGCAAACTAGCCGAGATGTTTTCTCTGATATTCAACGACAACTTTCGCTAGGAGAAATCAGATATGGAATACCCTTGCGAAAATATGACGAGTCTATTAGGCAGCCTAACAACAATAAAGTTGTTTTGGTATCAGTAGAAGATTGCTCAAAATGTGTAAAATGCATATTTAAGCCTAGAGGTTTATTACATCAAAAAGTAGAGCAAGGAGCTTTTGGTCTTTCAGAATATTTGAAGATGAAATTGGTTCCTCCTACAGTTGCTTGTCACTTCGAAGGCCAAGAAGGCATTTTAAGTTATTATGTTGATACAAGTAAGGATCAAAATTTCTGGGGAAATAAGTATAAAATTAACGAAATAAGAGAGCTTGTTGACCCTCAATGTTTGAATAATTTTTATGCTTTTTCTTATGTATTTGGTCTTTGGGATTTAAAATGGGTTAATACGATAATGGTTGGAGGGAATCGACCATATATGATGATGAGCTTAGATAATGAGAGTTTAATAAGCCCCGTACATGCCTCATTAGGTGAACACTTTTTTGTTTGCTGGAAACTAGACCCAACCTGCAAATCA
>JAKBAL010000256.1 GCA_021809225.1 Pseudomonadota bacterium
TTTAAGGCTCCTATAATATAAGAAACGAGCTTTTTGGCCACTTCTTTTTTCGAGCAAGGCGGCCAAGTTTCACAAATATCAGAAGTTATGAAATGAACTTTTGTATCATTTGATCCAAAAATACCCTTACTCACATCATTCGCAATGACCCAATCGCATTTTGATAGCTTAAGCTTAGCATTTTCAAGAACATTTTCTGTTTCTGCTGCAAAACCAATCAAAAAGCGGGGCCTCATTTGATGATGGGCTAGTGAAGCTAAAATATCAAGATTAGGTTTTAAAGAAAGAGTAGGGGATATTTTGTCTTTTTTAAGTTTTTGAGAAGAAAGATTTTCAGGGCGCCAATCAACCACAGCTGCTGTACAAATCCCGATGTCTACTGGTAAATGTGACTCAGTCGCCTTCCACATCTCTGCTGCCGTTTGAATGGAGATGAGTTGAACGCCAGCGGGAGGGGGCACAGAAGAGGGGCCTGATATTAAAATGACCTCGGCCCCTTTTTGAAGGAGAGCTCTTGCAATGGCATACCCCTGCTTTCCAGAAGAAGCATTGGAAAGATACCGCACGGGATCAATGGACTCCAACGTCGGTCCAGCCGTTACCAGCGCTTTTAGGCCTTTCAGGGGCCTTGTCCCATATAGTTTTTCTAAAATAGCGGTACAAATAAGGATGGGATCTGTCATTTTTCCGAGACCGGTTTCTCCGCAAGCCAACTCTCCGTCTTCAGGACCGATAAAAGAAACACCCCTTTCTTTTAAAAGAGCGACATTCGCCTTTGTTGCTGGGTGGTTCCACATTTCCACATTCATAGCGGGCGCCATGAAAAGGGGTGCCTTTGTTGTAAGGAGAGTTGCTGAAGCTAAATCACCGGCCCTTCCTTGAGCTGCTTTAGCTATTAAATCCGTACTTGCGGGAGCAACGACGACAAGATCGACTTCTCTTGCAAGGCGAATATGCCCCATTTCTGTTTCTTCCGTGAGGGAAAAGAGGTCTGAATACACAGGTTCTCCCGAAAGAGCTGCGCAAGAAAGAGGAGTGACAAAGTGAGCTCCACCTGCCGTTAAAATAACCCTTACTCTCACGTTTTCACGGCGCAACAAACGAATGAGTTCAAGGCCTTTATAAGCGGCGATACTCCCACTGATGATTAATAAAACAGAAGGCATGTCTTAACCTTAATGGAAACAAGTGATCCTTGAGTATGATATAGAAATGAGCATGTGCTGTCAAAAAGCTTTCTTTTCAAAGCATTTTATGAGCATTTCCCGAAGGTCTTTGTTTTCTGAGAGGCTTTTTCTAAGATTCAGACTCATTTCCATATGAAGAAAGAGTCCATCAGACGCAGAAGACCTAAATTTTTCTGCATTAATGTTTTTGGTTCCTCCTAACACTTTGACTTCTTCAGGATAAAAAGAAGTTTTGAAAGGAAGTTGTTTTAAGGCGTTCCCATATACATAAAAAAGAGGGGGAGGTGAAGATAGAGTTGCACTTAAGATGAGGTCTGTCTTTAGATCGTGAGCTTTGCTATTAAACCCATGAAATTGCAGCACAATACCCGTTGGATAAGCTTTTCCAAAGGCTTCCGTAAAAGCATTAAAATAACTCATGGGTGCTCGTGTAAAATTTACCGTTTTTCGATAAACTGTGTTCCATGCTGCTGCTAAAAAAGGTCCTTCCTCCATTAAAGACATCACAATAGAATCTGTATATCTATCTGATGGACGATGAGGAGCCTCGAGAATAATCGAGGAAGGTTTTGAGGTATTAAAAACGTAAATTCCTCTCCCTTTATAATCTTCTTTTTTCTCTTTAAGGATAAGAAAGGAAGCCATCCTTTCAACTTCAAAACCAAGTGAACTCCAAGCCTTATGATCAATCTTAAAATCAGAGGACATAAAAAGTTCATAGAAAAGCTTTTGACCGGTCTCCAAGTCATTTTGACTGGGTGATTTGTATTGAACTTCTGATGTATAAGACTGGTTGATTGTTTCAACAAAGCTGGTTCCATTAATGGGTTCTCCCCAAAAAAAAGTGATACCTATGGTGAAAATAAAAAGTGTGAAAAATTTTATTGGATGCATGTTTCACTCCAAGACTGCCTGCCTCATTTCAACGGAACGTGAAGACGCCATTTGCAAATAGAAAAACGAAAGCATATGATAAATAATATATTTAGACAATGTTGAGAAAATGGATTGGGATAAACTACGCGTTTTTCATGCCGTTGCCAGTGCTGGAAGCTTTACCAAGGCTACGGAAACCTTAAATATTAGCCAATCGGCCATCAGCCGTCAGATTAATATTCTTGAAGATGAGTTGGGCACTCCTCTGTTTAAGCGGGTAGCTCGAGGCTTGGTGTTGACTGAGGCAGGTAGTGCGCTGAGAGATACGGTTGTTGATATTTTTGCAAGACTTGCAATGACTCAAGCAACCATGGAGGAACTTAAATATTATCCGCGAGGTCATATTCAGGTTGCAACAACCCTTGCCTTTGGTTCTTTATGGCTTGCCCCCCGCCTTCAAGAATTCCTCGATCAGTATCCTGATATTGAGGTGACTCTGCTGCTGAAAGATGAAGAAGTTGACCTTAATATGCGGGAAGCTGATATTGGAATTACGGCTCTTATTACCAATGGCCAGGATCTCATTCATACGGAGCCCATCTCTTATCGCTTTCGCATTTATGCAAGCCGCACATACTTAGAAAAATATGGTACCCCCAAAAAGCCGGAAGATCTCGATCATCATCGTCTCATCGTTTTTGGGAAAGAAATGCCTCATATTTACAGTAACCTTGATTGGCTTTTAAAAGTAGGAGCCCAAAAACAACGGGTTCCTTATCTTGTGATTAATAGTGGACAAGCGATTTATGAAGCCACCCGATCTGGTCTTGGAATTTCAGGACTTCACAAGTATATGGTGGGGGATGATCCTGAAATGGTGGAAATACTTCCTGATATTCTAGGCACAATCGCCTATCGATATATTGTGTACCCCTTTCACCTGGCCAAGGTTAAACGCATACAGGTCTTTGTTGATTTTCTTTTAAAGAAAATGCAAGAGGAAGAGTTTTAAAAACGTGCGAAAATATATTATCCTTAAAGGACCTTTTTCCCTTTTGCCCATTGCTTTCTTTTTGCTTATTTTTATTGGGAGCGGGGTTTACTTGACCTTGCAAGGGGTGGAGTTTGCCTTTTATAAGGTTTCAGCCAGTGTTGCCATTCTTCCTGCCCTGGTTCTTGCTATTCTTTTAGGACGTCATTCTTTAGCAGATAATATTCATGTTTTTTTAGAGGGAGTGCGGGAGAAAAATATCATTACTATGTGTATGATTTACCTCCTTGCAGGAGCCTATACAGAGGTCTTAAAAGGCATTGGAGGGGTTGAAGCTACCGTCCACTTTGCCCTTCAATTCATCCCTCAGGAAGCAACGTTGCCCGGTGTTTTTATCATTGGAGCCTTTGTGTCAACATCCATGGGAACCTCTATGGGAACAATTGCAGCTTTGGCCCCCATTGCGGTGGGAATTTCCCAAGCCCTGGGAATTAGTCCTGCCTTAATGGCGGGAGCAGTCATCAGTGGCGCAATGTTTGGAGATAACTTATCAATGATTTCGGACACAACAATTGCTGCAACTCAGATTCATCCGTGTTCTCTTAAAGATAAGTTTAATATTAACTTCATGATAGCGCTAGGACCTCTGATTTTCACCCTTTTATTCTTTGCTCTCTCAGCCTCTGGGGAAGGGGGAGGACTTCAAGAAAAAGGCACGTCCCCTGCACTTATTTTTGCCTTTCCTTATGTGTTTGTCCTCCTTCTGGCCCTTTTAGGCATAAATGTCTTTATCGTCCTCTCCTTGGGACTTGTTCTAGGGGGACTTATAGGCCTTTTCTTTTCTCCCTCCTATACAGCTCTCACCTTGGCTAAAAATATATTTGATGGGTATACCTCTATGAATGAAATACTCATTTTGTCTCTCTTGATTGGAGGACTCAGTGAATTAACGAAGGATCAAGGAGGAATTCGCTTTTTAGTGCAAGGAATTGATCGTTTTATTCAGAAGTGGTCAAAAAGATCCCAAGGCTCTCGCATTGCTGAAGGAGCTATTGGAGTCCTCGTGAGCTTTTGTGATCTCTGCACCGCCAATAATACAGTGGCCATTATCTTAGCCGGTGAAGCCACTTATGAAATTTCAAAACGATATCATATTCCCTTTGCGCGGACAGCTTCGCTTGTGACAATTTTTTCTTGTGTTTTTCAGGGGATTCT
>JAKBAL010000257.1 GCA_021809225.1 Pseudomonadota bacterium
ATTTAGGGGAGCAAAAGAGAGTGGGCGACCGGCTATCATCGTTGAAAGAAAGTCAAGGTACTAAATGAAAACATATTTATCAGTTGGACTAGGCGATATGGTAATACTAGCAGCTGTTCTTACGATAGATGAAAAAGCAAGCATGACCGAGATATATTGGGCATGCCGTTTCGGTGAATATTTGACCCCTCTTTTAGAAAGCAACCCAGACTATCCCAACTTGACCTTGTTTCATACTATTTCGGATCGAATAGGCAAAAACGTAATGGCTTCACTTGACCCTGTGGCTATTCCCTTTTGGCACTTTCGGCCAGATTTTCCACGAAGCTTTGCAACCGGCCTTAAGCTGTTTCATTTAGAAGAAGAGTATAAAAACGGGAAAGTTCAAACCATTAATGCTATTGGACTTTTCTATTTTACTGATCGGCAATACATAAGCTCTTCATTTTTGAAACATGCTAAACAAACTCCCTATGGAGAACACATCCTCTTTCATTATCCTACCTCGACTCGGCCAAGATCTGACATTGCAACAATTTCAGAGAGCGATTGGCATTTTGTTGAAGATCTTTCTCAAGAAACTGGCTTAAAAGTCGTTGTGGTGGCTGATGACCATATAGTTATCCCTTTGACGAACTATGAGCTTTTAGTTAATCCAAGTCTGAATTTTATCGTGGACTTGGCTGCATCGTGTTCTTATTACGTTGGATGCGATTCCTTTTGTGCACATCTTGCTACCAAAAGGCTTCCAAAGGAGAAGCTATTTGTAAAATCGCATGAGCCGCATATCAAGGAGAAACTTCTCACAAACTATTTTGGTAGATGTTTTATGCCGCATCCTCCCGAAGACATCGCCTATTTTTACAAACCGTATTTAGGTAGAGCATGAAAAAAATCCTTGTGATTGGAGAGAGTTGCCGGGATATTTTTGTGTACTGCGATTCTCGCAGACTTTGCCCGGACATTCCTGTTCCAGTTTTGAGTATTTTAAATCAGACGGAAAATCCCGGTATGGCGAAAAACGTCTTTCGAAATATTCAATCCCAGATCCAGGATTGCGACTTGTTTACAAATGCGAACTGGCACCAGATTACTAAGACGAGGTTTGTTCACGAAAATACAAATCACATGTTTTTTAGAGTTGATTCTGTAGATGAAATTAAAAGGATTAACTTAAGTCAACTAGACTATAACTACGACATTGTTGTTATCTCTGACTACAACAAGGGGTATTTATCAGAGGAAGATATTGAGACGATTTGCAGGAATCATCAAAATGTGTTTGTGGATACGAAGAAGATACTAGGAGAGTGGATTAAAGAAGCTGCCTATATCAAGGTGAATGATTTTGAATATCGGCACTCTGAAAAGGAAATCCGTAAAAGTTTTCGCGATAAAATCATCCGTACAATGGGTGAGGACGGGTGTGAATTTCGTGGGGAACGGTTTCCTGTGAATAAAATAGAGGTTAAGGACTCGTCCGGTGCTGGGGATACCTTTATGGCTGGGCTTGTGATCAAGTATTTTACTACTGGCGATATTTTGGAGAGCATTCGTTTTGCGAACCAATGCGCTTCAAAAGTAGTCGCGCAGAGGGGAGTTACTACATTGTAATGCAATTGGATAAAGTTTGTTTAATAAGGCAGCCTGGTGGATTAGGCGATATTATTTTTTGCCAGAAGATTGCAAAGAAAATCCAGACTAATACGGAGTATAAGACTGTTATTTGGCCGGTAGCTCCTGCCTATGCATACCTCAATAAGTATTTGATTGGTGAGAACGTCAATTATTGCGATGAAAGAGAAGCATTCCCACATAAAGAAGTTTATCTTTCGAGACAGCCAAATATTTTACAATCAGACACTTTTCTCTATCTTCCTTTAGAATCAGCAAATCATGTGTTGAAGACTTGCAAATGCCACAATGATCCCGTGGGAAACGGTGTAATGAAGTACGATCTCTGCAGCATTTCTTCCGAAGATTGGGTTGACTATTTCGAGTTTCGAAGAGATGAGAACAGGGAAGATCATCTCGTCAAGGCATTAGGGATCGACCTTAGAGAACCTTATAATTTAATTAATGAAAATTTCGGAACGTTTCCTCATTTTTGTGTTCGTGAGCCTAAAATCAACCCAAATAATGGCCTTAAAAATATCTACATGAATTTTTATGAGGGGGTCATTTTATTCGATTGGATAAAGGTCTTTGAAAATGCTACTGAAATTCATACCGTTGAGACTTGTCTTCCTTATTTGTTTGAGAAGATGAAGTTGAAGAACGTGTTTGTGTATTGGAAGAATGATGTCTTTAAAAACGCGGCCTGCCTGCGGGCGCAATATAAAAGCGATTGGAATTTTCTCGATTAAGAAGAAGGAATAAAATCATGTCCTATAGGTTTATTGTAAAAACTGATTGTCCCATTGCCTGGGACAGCCCGGATCACTTGAATCCTCATGGAACAAAAAATGATAACCATACAAGCTATGCGTTTATCGCTGACATTGAAACGGCTCATACTTGTAGACCATTGCATTTTATGGATCTGGGTTGCGCTGGAGGTTTGCTGGTCCACGATATGCTCAGGCGTGGGCACATTGCCATCGGTCTGGAAGGTTCGGATTACAGCATCCAACATCAGCGTGCCGAATGGCCTTCTTTGCATCAGAAAAACTTATTTACCTGTGATATTGGTAAAAGCTATGACGTTATTCTCGAATGCAATGAGGAAGCATCCCCTTATCAGTGCGATGTCATTACGGCATGGGAAGTAACTGAGCACATTCATCCCGATTGCCAAATCCAATTTTTCGAAAACATACGAAACCATCTAAAAATAGGTGGTCACTTTTATGCAAGCATAGGACTTTTTCCCGATGTAGTTCGAGGCATTAACCTTCACCAATCGGTATTTCCCAAAGAAAAATGGGATGAAATTTTATCGTCTATATCTGGATTGAAACGAATCCCATACCCTTATCCACCAAATCACGCAGTCTGCGATGAACCAAAAACCAGCATATTAGTTGCTCTTGAGAGGGTCTAGCGATGAAAACGATCGGAATCATTACTGATGTTTGCCACCAAAATCAGCAAACGGTGTATAGCGACTCAAAGGAATCGATTTTCCAACTTAGTTCGCATCTAAAAAATAAGGGACATCAAGTTGCTATCTATGCTGCGCCCCCTGAACAACTCTTAGATATTGCGCTTGTTTGCGATCTTGAACATGTTGAACGTTTGCAACAAATCGCGAAAAGAATCTATTTTTGGCCTCAGGGGATATGTCAACAGACTTATCCTGAAGCTCTTTTAAACATACTTAGCGGAGTACTCTGGCTGACCGATTGGCAAAGACAGCAATGGTCTTCCTATAGTCCTGCCTTCACTCGTTTTACTCGCGTATTTGGACATGGCGTAGATCCGAACGAATTTGGACCTGTTCTCCCACGAGAAAATCCCCATTCTTGTATCTATGCTTCTCAAGATGCCAGAGGGCTTGAGATTCTTCTCAGACATTGGGCATATCTGAAGATGAGCTATCCGAAGGCAACGCTCGATCTCTATTATGGAGAAGACCATTGGGATACAGTTTCTTTAAAGGAACGAGAGGCTATCTGCTCGAAAATGGCTAGATTAAAACCCTTAGGAGTTCAAGAACACCCTTCAGCGACAAGACACGAAATTCATCGAGCCTTGGAAGCAAGTTCAATGTGGCTCTGTCCCAACGTTTCTCCGGCAGCATCGTGTATGACTGCGCTCAAAGCGCAAATCGCAGGCACTATTCCTATCGCAATTCTCCCAAGGCCCTCGGCTTATGCGGAAGTCATACGCATGGGTGCTTTCAGTGAGAATCCCCAAAGTTACTACGATATCCTCTCTAGGATCTTTTTCCACATCCCGAATGTCCCTCTCTCTACACGTCAGCAAATGGGCGACTTCGTTCGTAACGAACTTACTTGGGAAAAATTAGCAGATCGGTTTGAAGAAATGACTCAATAAGTAGGCAATTATGTATTCAACATTTGTAAGACAGTTCTTAAAAGATGATGCAACAATTCTAGATGCGGGAGCGCATTTTGGAGAAGACACCTTCAAATTAAGTGAATTATGGCCTGCGGGAAAAATCATTGCTTTTGAGCCAAATCCTCTTTGTTACCCAACCATTCAAGAAAAACTCCCTTCTCACCCCAATGTGATATTTTATCCTGCAGGGCTTGGAGCTAAAACAGGGACTGCGCAACTTTTTCT
>JAKBAL010000258.1 GCA_021809225.1 Pseudomonadota bacterium
AAAATTACCTTGTAGAGGAGGGGGCTGTACAGTGAAATATGACTCTAATTCCTCTAAGGTTCAGTGCGAACTAAATGTTGGTCAACCCAATTTTCCTATTGGGTGTAATGCCACAGCACTTCGATAAAGTTTTATGCTTAGAATTTGATTCGGGTAACCCCCTTTTTCAGAGTTAAAGCAAACCGAAAGAGGGGCTTAGTTCTTAAAACTTTTTGAACTCTAAACTATAATTTATTTTCATGCTCTGTTTCCCAAAAGTCGCGCTTTCTGTTTGATTTTAACTTTTCTTTAAAGAAGTATTTGACATTTGTTAAAGACTCAGCCTTTAAGATGGCAGTCTTAGGAGAGTATTTAAACATATGGACGTGAAGTCATTTGAAAAATTGGGATTGAACGCTAAAACCCTACAAGCGATAGCTGATGTGGGATACGAGACTCCAACTCCAATACAGGAAAAAACAATTCCCCTTCTTCTCGAAGGAAGGGATGTGATTGCTTTAGCGCAAACAGGATCTGGAAAAACAGCCTCCTTTATTTTGCCTCTCCTTGATATGTTAATGCGGGGACGTGCAAAAGCACTTATGCCTCGATCTTTGATTATTGAGCCTACGCGCGAGCTGGCAGCTCAAGTTGCTGATGATTTTGCTATTTATGGGAAACGTCACAATTTTACGGTTGCTCTTTTAATCGGTGGCGAATCTTTTGGGGATCAAGAAAAAAAACTTACCAAAGGTGTTGATGTCTTGATTGCAACTCCAGGGCGCCTTTTAGATATGTATGATCGGGGAAAAATTCTTCTGAATGATGTCAAAATATTTGTCATCGATGAAGCCGATCGCATGTTGGATATGGGTTTTATTCCGGATATTGAACGGGCGGCGTCTCTTCTTCCCCCCCATCAAACAGCCCTTTTTTCCGCCACGATGCCCCCCGCCATTCGTGCATTAACGCAACAGTTTCTTAAAAATCCTGAAGTTATTACCATTACTCTTCCTGCAGAAGGTGCAACCCATATCGAACAATATGTTGTGCGGGTTCTAGAAAAAGATAAGCAAGAGACGTTAAAGACGCTTTTAAAACGCCAAAACCTTCACCAGGCTCTTGTGTTTTGTAATCGTAAACGAGAAGTTGATGTCGTTTTTAAATTCATGCGTAAGCATGGATTTAATGTCGGAGCTCTTCATGGAGACTTAAGCCAAGCCTCGCGGAATGAAACCCTGAAAGCTTTTAAGGAAGGAAAAATGGACCTCCTTATTGCAAGTGATGTGGCAGCGAGAGGATTGGATGTTGATGATTTGCCTGTTGTGATTAACTTTCACGTTCCGACAAAGCCTGAAGATTATATTCACCGTATTGGACGAACGGGGCGGGCGGGTAAAGAAGGGAAAGCCTTTACTCTTGTTTCTCCTCATGAACAAAAACATTTGGCATTGATTTTCAAAATCTTAAACAAAAACATTGAAGAATATGTCTTGGAGCCAGAAGTTAAAAAAGAGAAGGAACGAGTAAAAACTCAACCGCAACCAAAAAAGACACCCTCACCAAAAAAACCTATTCCTTCTAAAGACGTATTCCCTAAAGAAACATCTCCTAAAGAAGTCCTTCCTTCCCAAGGAGGAGAGCTAGGGTTTGGAGAGCACGTCCCTGCTTTTATGAATCCAAAGGGTAGGGCAGGGTAGGATACAATTTTCTAAAGACCCTCCTCTGGCTTGCCATTCTCGTGATCGTGACCCAATCCTCGCCTTGGCGAGAATACAGAAAGACTTAAGAGTTCTAGAAGTACTAGCTGTAGCTACTCACATATTAGAAGTGAGTAGCTACAGTTTTTAAATATAGTTAGATTAGTTTAAATAATTAATTTATCTTATCTCTATAAGTTATTCTTCCTTTATCAAGGGCTTCTAATATTTTTCTATCTTTCATGCTGTAACCAAATATTCTTAGATTCTTTTCTTCTTCGGATTCGTGACGGAAGTGATCTCCTAATTTATTTAGTGCTTTTTCAGCGTTTCTAGCACCTTTTCTTGATTCTGCTCGAGCAGCTCGCTCCCTCATTATTCTCGCTACTTCTGCTCGTCTTTCAGCTTCAATGCGAGCTATCTTAGCGCTTCGTTGTTTTTCGACTTCTTCAGCTTGCCGTTTTACTTCAGCAGCCTTTCTTTGTTTTTCGATTTCAGCAGCTGCTTTCTGTTGCCTTTCAAGTTCTTCAGCTTTTCTTTTTCTATCCTCTGCAGCTGCTTTTTGTTGCTTTTCAAGTTCTTCAGCAGCTTTCTTCTTTGCTTCTAGAGCTTTCTGCTCTTCTTCCGCTTTCTGTTTTGCTTGGATTTTCGCTTCTATAGCTTTCTGGTCTTCCTCAGCTTTCTTCTTTGCTTCTAGAGCTTTCTGCTCTTCTTCCGCCTTCTTTAGTTTTTCCTCTAAATCTTTCTTTTCTTTCTCAGCTTTCTTTAATCTTTCCTCTAGATCTTTCTTTTCCGCTTCAGCTCTCTTTTTTACGAGTTCTTCTTCCGCTTTCTGTTTTGCTTCAGCTTCTTTCCGAGCTTGTTCTTCTGCAGCAGCTTTTTTGATTTTCGCTTCTATGACTTTTTGTTCTTCTTCCTCTTTCTTGGCTCTCTCTTTTGCAGCTATCTCTTCTGCTTCAAGTAAGCGCTGTGCTAGTAATTTACGAGCGTTTTCTTCTTCTTGAAGGAGAAGTTGTGCTAGTAATCTACGACTCTCTTCTTCTTCTTGAAGTAGGCGTTGTGTTTGACGAACTTTTTCTTCTTCTTCTTCTTGACGTCGGCGTTGTTCTTGTCGAGCTTTTTCTTCTGCTTCTTCGCTTAACCGCTGAATATTTACTTCCGCAGCAAGTCTCCTTGCTTTTGTTTCATTAAGGCGAGCAAGTAATTCTTCTTCTTCTAGTGCGGCTTTAGTACTTTCAAGTTTAGCTTTAGCAATTTCATTGTTAAGATGAGCACTCATTAAGCCCTTTGCTAGCATCTCCGGTTCTTGCTCTATGGCATAAGTTATGGTCTCAAGTGCATCGAGGGCATCCTCAGCTGTTTCGAATTGCAGTTCCCTTTTTGAGGAAGAGGAAGTCTTGTCTGGTTGTTCTTGGCAGGGCCGGTCTTTTCCACGTCCTTGTCTTAAGGTCGGTACTCGGGTCGTTTCTTCATTTTCATCGAGCATAGCAAAGGTTGAACCTGAAGCCATCATACTTAACAAAAAAGCGGCTGCTGTAATTTTTTTGAAATCTATCATAATAGGGTTCTCCTCATTTTAACACTTATCTTAATTTTCCTAAAATAACCTTCTTCCTCATTTATTGCGCAAAAAAGGAGTAAGGTTGAAGTAAAATAGCAGAGATATTATTTCTTTTCAACCTAATTTTATTTAAGATTAAATAATTTTTGCACTCACTTGTCGGTGTCTTCCTTGGGAAAAAATTCTTGTTTTCCAAGGTGAAGCATTAGTATTCTTGGTAGAGGAGATCTCTGGCTACAAGATCTTCGGGTCAAGAAGCACTACGATTTTCTTTTGGAATCAAAAACTTCTTCCCAAAGATAACACCTATGGGGTGGGTGAGATTTTTTCAAAGAGAGAAAAAGGGAAGAAGATGCAATAAAGTAGGTGTTTAAGGGCAAAGGAGAAATCAGAAGTCATTCTTGCCTCAAAAAAACTGCCCCCAAAAGACTTGAGGGCAGCTCTTATAAAGTTAAAACTTCAAAGTTAATTTTTAGCCTTGAAAGCCGAATTTAGTCCTGAAGTAATCACGACTTTTTTGTAGAATTCGTTGTGTTTCCCGGTCGTGCTTTGCGAATTGATCTAATTGCTTGAATTTATTTTTAATAAAACTATGGGTGAAAGGAATTTTTTTATTAAAATCAGCATCCTTTATTCCATCATCCCTAAAATTCTGCAGTATATCTGTTCTCATTTCTTCAGGAAAACCGGAAGCGGCTTCATTAGGAGATATGCGATAAATTCTATTCTTTGCAGGAACTGGCTTTGGGGCATCTTTTTTTGCTCTTTCTTGCTTTAGCGCTATTTTCTTTAGCAGAGCTTCCCTTGCTTTTTTTTCAGCTAGTGCCGCTTTCTTTATCGCAGCCCTTCTTTCTTCTGCTCCAGTCTGCGCAGGTGCCTTTACCACAACTTTCTTTGTTTTATCTTGAGTTGGCGCAGGTGCCTTTACAGCAACTTTCTTTGCCTTGTCTTGAGTTGGCGCAGGTGCTTTTACCACAACTTTCTTTGCTTTGTCTTGA
>JAKBAL010000259.1 GCA_021809225.1 Pseudomonadota bacterium
ATTTTTCCACTAAACTCTCTTAATGACAATCAGTTGAACCGCGTCGTCATTGAGTCTCCTTTCTCTCTGATTGTCTGCCTGCTTTAAGATTCAAGAACAACAGTGTCGTTTAAAAGTTGAATAAAATATTTTATTTAAACTATAATTTTTTTTTAAATTATTAACTGTTTTTTAAATTTTCATTGATTTTAAACTTTTATTTTTAAGGCTTAAGTCGTATGGTTTGATATGGCCTTCTTATTTAAAGAGAGGGCTTATAAAAAAATGGAGGATATTATGAATAGAGCAAAAATAAATGAAAAAAAAATAAAAAGAAATAAAAATGTATCAAATTTCCCTAAAAATGATAGCGAGAAAAAAAAGCATGAAGCTTATGACTTGCTAGGTAAATACATTACGTTGTTCTTTTTAAAGAGAGAGTTATAAAAGGCGTTCAAGATTGTCCAAGAGATAAAAGGAGGCAGCCATGTTAGATAGAGCATTGGAAAATAAAAAAAAAGAAAAGGGAGCTCAAATTTTAAAAATATTTCAAAAAGTAAAAGAGTCTTTGGAGAGAGAAAAACACAACAAACAAGTTCCTTGTGATCTTATTCGTTCGGGTGATCCTTGTAGTCCATCTCATTCGGATAACCCACAGAAAGAAAAGCCGTTGATTATAAGGAAAAAGATTAAATAGAAGTGCAGCTATAGCATTTCAATGAATATCTCGCCGCTAGAGGCGAGGTGTTTTACATATAATCCATTGCGTGGTTAAAAACATTAAGCTTCTTTTTTTAATTTAAATTTAAAATGAGACCCTTTCCCCTTTGTTGACTCCACCCAAATTTCTGATTGATGTGCTTCAATAATTTTCTTGCATAAAGCGAGGCCTAAACCTGATCCTTTATAGACACTTTTTAAAGGAGCGCGCTTGAAAGGAAGAAAGATTGTATTTTTATACCGTGCATCTATTCCGATGCCGTTGTCTTTAACGCCAATGATATAGTGTTGTGAATCCTCCTCAAGAGTGACGAAAATTTCTGGCGCAGCCGCATTTTGAAATTTTGCGGCATTCACAATAAGGTTTTGCAAAAGGAGAATTAAGCTGGTTTCATCACCCTTTACAGTAGGGAGGAGAGCACAGTGAACTTTGGCTTTGGTTTCAGCGAGATAAATTTTTAAAGAATCAAGAACTTTTTTTAAGCAAAGGTCTAAGTTTACCTTCTGCAGAGAAATGTGGGTTCCAACTTCGCAAAATTTTGTCAAATCGCCAATCATACGATCTACTCTTAGACCAGCCTCTTGTATGAAGCGTAAATAAGTATTTATGGGGGAGGTGTTGCTAGCCCCAAGTTCCCTTTGTAAAAGATGAACAAACGAATTGATTGTCCGAAGGGGTTCGCGTAGATCATGGGTGACGAAGTAGGAAAATTGTTCTAGAGCTTCATTCTTTAATTTTAATTCTCCTGATTGTTTGTGTATTTGTTCTGCAAGTCTATTGCGTTCGGTAATGTCTCTAAAGACGGCTACGGCTCCTAACATTTCATCATTATGATTTTTTACGGGCATAGTTGTGATGCTAATTTGCAGTGATAGGCTGGTTTTTAACCCTTTTATTTCAATTTCTTGCTCTCTCACAGGAATTCCTCGTAAAGCTTGCGCCCAAGGAAGGGATGTTCCAGATAGAGGCTTTTTATTTTTATCCTTTTTTAAGAGAAAAAATTGGAGGGGGACCTCAGGGTCTTTAAAATCATTGGAAAAACCGAAAGGCTGAAGCATTTTACTTGCTTCTTGATTAATGAATTCAAGGTTTCCTTGAGAATTAAAAAAAAGAAGCCCTTCGCCCATGCTATGTAACACGGATGCAAGGAGGTTCTCTTTCTGTTTTAAGTTTTGCCAAAAAAGTTTTTCATTAGTTAGGTCAGTTGCAGCTCCCGCAACAGCATAGACATTCTTGTTTTCGTCAAAGAGAGGAAATTTTAAGACCAAGAAAGTACGCTCTATTTCTCGAACGAAGCTAGATACTTCTCTTAGGGATGTGGCCCTATTTTTAATAACCGTTGCATCATCTTTGGCATAATCTTCTGCGAGTTCAGGAGGTAAAAACTGAAAATTTGTTTTACCAACCAGATCTTCTTTTTTTAGAGAGAGTGATTCAGCATAACGCTGGTTGACAAGTAAGTACTTGCCATTTACGTCGCGAACCCATTTATGGGCTGTAGAGTGTTCGAAGAAGAGCTTATACAGATTTATATCATTGTGAAGTTTTAAGGACATATGCCTCCTTTTTATTGACCTATCTTGCGATTACTTAGAGAGTGAAAGCAAGAAGAATTTCTCACTTCCTTAAGTATATTCAGATCAATCTCTCTAATAGACAGAAATTTCCTAAATTTGAGAAATGTGTAGTTTAAACTGCAGTGTTTCTTCAACTTTAAAAAAAAAATATTTTATTTAATAATGATAGAAAGCAAATGACTCAACGATACGGAGGAAGAAAATGAACCAAGATATTTTTGAGAGCAAGAGGATTCAAGCAAAGGATCATGAGAGATGAATATTCCCCAGCGCCCTAGTACCTGACAGGAGAAAAATATGCAATTATTTGAATCTTATGAAAAATTTCATCCTAACACTCAAGAGATATTTTCTCCTCTTATAAAGATTGAAGTGTTAAAAAATAGGGTATCCTCCCCTTCTTTAAGAAAACATAAGGTGAGACAAGTTTTTACTTTCTCGCAAGATTATCTTTTTCCAAGTTTTTTTAAAAAAGAGCTGCAAGATAAGGAAACTTCTGTTGCAAAGAGCCAGCATCGAGCAACCCAATGCATTGCTCTTATCAAAGATCCTTTGTGGAAGTTAATTTGTCTGGAGGTGAGAAGCATGATGGGCCATGCAGCTGTTCTAAGATTATGGGATAGTAGACTAGGGACATTTAATTACCATCGTAAAACAATGGATCTTTACTGCAAAAAGGAAGAAGGTGCGCAGTTCCTTCGACAGTACTCCTTTGTCATCTTAGGGAGTCTTCAACGCTATTTTCCAGATATGAAAGGGCTAAGGATAAAAATTAAGAAAGATTTTTAATATTTCAAAGAGTTTAAAAAGTTCTAACCTGAATTATGCTCATTGGGACTAAACATTTAGGTCTTAGGGATTGCTTGTGTTCTCAGATGCTTAGATTTAGAAAGGCATTTATTTTTTTTTTGATTCTCTTGTCAAAATTTCCCCCTGCATGACTTCAGCTTTTTTAAGCTACTTTGTTTTTTTTTCTCTTTAATGTATTTTATTAACTTATTAATCTTTAGATTAGCGAATTTGTAAATCTTTGCAACCCATACCTTCCTGAACTTTACGGCATCCCCCCCCTGTGACGAAATAACGCTTTAAAAAATAGCTTTATCAACTAAACTAGATAGATGTAAGGGATCAGCGAATTCTTTGTAAGAGTATAGTTGGTAAACAGGTGGTTTGTGGTGGTTTAGCCTCACTTGATGGTGAGCAAAGTTGCAGAGTGTTCGCTGGCCTCCCTGAGAACACTCTGCTTTGCCTCTCTGGAACTTGGCTTCTGAAGGATGAATAATGGTGGAGATTTCTCCTTCAGTCTCTACAACACTTGCTCCAGGAATTATAATACACCTTTAGAGTGTCAAAGGCAATGGATTGGGAGCAGATTGTCGAAGAAGGAGATGTGTGTGCAAAAGACTGAAGCTTATTCTTAAGTCAAACATTGTCTCCCCCTTATAAAAGATCCTTTATGGAAGTCTGTTTGTATAGAAATGATAGAGATGATGGATCCATCTGCTGTTTTAAAAATGTGGGGTAGTCGTTTAGGATCCTTTTCTTATCAGCATAAAATGATGAATGTTTATTGTTCAACGCAGAAAGTTGTGCAATTTGTTCATCAATATTCTTAGGGAGTCTCTAACGTTATTTTCCTATGATGAAAGACTTAAAGGTTAAAATTAAATCAGAAATGGAGTGATCAAAGCTCATTTTTTTTTCCGGAAGGCTCTCAAATATTAAAGCCCTTGAGTGGGTGGTTTAAATTTTTTTCCTCATTCATGCTATTTTAACCAACAGAATGGATACTGTAACACTGTATTGGATTCGAAGAAGTGGCCCTTCACTTAGCAATTCCGAAATAGACATGTTTAGCAATAAAGAGGATAATCATTATGGATAAAAAGTTTCTTCAAGGACTAATGCTAATTGTCGTGGGGTTTGCCTTCTTGTCATCCAACGTAATTGCAGGT
>JAKBAL010000260.1 GCA_021809225.1 Pseudomonadota bacterium
TCTTTCTCACGTCCTTATATTTCTTGTTCCTTTTCTTTTTTAATTACCTGAATGAAAGCGTCTCTTTTCCGACGCAGCCTTTCTCTTTTTTTCTGATTTTTGGAGAGAGGTTTTTTTTCCACAGAAATACCCTCTAGTCCAGGGAGAGCAGGGGATAAAGTGTGTTTTTCATGTTCTGTAAACCATAGGTTTTGGAGAGTGTCTGTGGCATAAGAGATATGACCATCCAAAAGCGAAAGATCCAAAATTGTATCAGCAAGAGTAGAAACTACTTCAGCAAGAGGGCGAAGAGAGGAAATAGTTTCTATGTAACGTTCAGCCAAGCCTAAATAATGGGCTGAAATGATTTTTTTTCTGGTAGCCGCGTGCTCTTCTGTTAAATTTTTATCACTTTTTAGTTTTTGACCTGTAACAATAAGCGCTTGTTCACGCGAATAAAGCGTTCCTAATACGTCTCGGATGAGGCTTAAATAAATTCTACTAAACCCATAATAAGTTTTTAGATTATTTCTTAAATACTCGGTTTCACTTTTATCATTGTATTCTTCTGAGATCTGAAAAATTTGAAAAGCATCTTCAATAAAACGTTGACGCGCTTCTTGATCATGAGGTTCAAAAAATTCACTAGCATATCCGTGTAAAAAGCAATTTGAGCTTTGGCGCTCTTTTCTTAAGCTATCTTCTAATGATTTAATATATTGTTTTTGTCGATTGGTCTGAGCAAAAACAAGTTCTGATAATAAATCTATTTTTTCTTCAGTAATTCCATTAGATTTACAAGTAGTTAGAAAATAATTATCCATTCTTGGTTCATTGTTTTTTATTTTTGCATTATGTCTTTTTGCTTTCGCGTCTTCTAGTCGTGATCCGCTATTTTGCTTTTTGTAAGAAATATTGGAAAGAAGCTCGATTACTTTTTCACCTTTTTCTAAGAGGGAAGGCTTATTCGATTGAGCAAAAGGAAACGAAGATAGCATAAAGTCTGCAAATTCTTCTCTACTTTTGAACGTAAGACTACCAAAAGGATTCTTGTCATCATTTTCTATCATACAAAAACCAGGGGATGTAGAGAGTGTGCTTAAGGCCGTTGTCAAAAACATTAAATATCGTAAATTCATATCAAACCTCATCAAAAAAATAAAAAATATTTTAATACAATTAACGTACATAACTATATGTATAGTTTCAAGATTTATTTAAATTTAATTTTTAGAAAAGTAACGAAGTGATTTTATTTGTATTGAATCACCCTAGATGATTAATTTCTTGAGCTTCTTGAATGTGACATCCTTTCTATGCTATTTTAAGAAAATAAAAAGGGTGGGCTTATTTTATGAAACAAATACTATCGATTTTCCTTTTAGGAACACTGTTGCTTTGGACCGAAGGAACCCTAGCTCAGTGCCCCTGCAATAATAGTAATGATACTACCTCATGTAATGAAAACCCATCATGTGGGTCGCAATGCATGGGTACGGGAGGAGGAGACTTTGAATGTGGGTGTAACGTGAATAGCGATTGCAATAATGCATCTAACGGACATAAGTGCGTTGGTGATGGATGGTGCGGATGCTCTGGAAATGGGGATTGCCCAAATGGATCGACTTGTCAATGGCAGAATGACGCATTTGGTTTCTGTGGTTCTAGCGCACTGAAAGGAAGAGCAAAACCGCATAAAGAGCAGATTACCTCTGGTGCGCCGAAGGAAAAGGAAAAACCACATAGAGAACCGATTACATCTATTCCTAAATGATGCAATTAAGAAGCTATAATATCTCAATTCTGGTACCAATTTTCAGGGAAGGACTTGTTCTAAAATGAAGTCTTTCCCCAATCTACTCCTTTGCGTAATTTTTGGCTCCTGACCAGTCCACGACGACAACGGGTTCTTCTCCAATGACCCATGCATCATGTCCAGGAGGTAAGAATGAGACCTGTCCAGGAAGGGTTTCAAATTCTTCGCCATTTTCCATGACGATATGAAGACGACCAGAGAGTTGGTAAAAGAAATGAGAAACTTCACACAATTCTGTCTTTGCAATCGGCTTCACATGAAGCGACCAACGCCACCCTGGTTCGAACTTTGCGAGTCCGACAACACTATCACCGATATTTAAGATTTCCATTTTTCCTTTCTCAAATGTCCTGACTTCGTCTGGAGATTTGAAGTCTTTATTCTCTGCTTTTATCATATTTTTCTCCTAAATAAATTATGTATAAAATTGTATTTTTATAGTAACAAAATATTATTTATAATATGTAAATTTTTTATATAATTATAAAATTAATAATAAAAATATCTTGTAATGACTCCCTCGCACGTGTAGAAAAAGATGCATGTCCCATAATCTTCCTCTCACTGGAATTGATTTTCTTCTCAAAAATGAGAAATTGCTTCAAAGTCTATCCAGGAGAAAAGTTGGCCTACTTACGAATCAAAATGCCCTTACACAAAATTATAAGCCTACGGCAGTGGCCTTATCAGAAAAGCTTGGAGATGCCTTAAGGTGTATTCTCACACCCGAGCATGGATGGAGTGGGTTCATCCCAGAAGGGGTAAAAGTGAATGATGGATTTGATTCTCACCTAGGACTTCCCATCTTCAGCCTTTATGGGGGAAGTCAAAAATGTCTTCAAGAAATCAACATTGATACTCTCATCATTGATCTTCAGGATGTGGGTTTGCGTTGTTATACTTATACAGCAACCTGTGCAAAGGTATTGGAAGCGTGTTCTGGCTCTTCTCTTAAAATCATTGTTTGTGATCGTCCAAATCCTCTCGGCTCCAAGCGCAAAGGGCCAATGCTTGATGGCAATTTTCGCTCTTTTGTGGGGTATTTGGATGTTCCTTTTCAACATGGACAAACGATCGGAGAACTCCTCACAACCTTTAATAAAGCCAATGGTCAATTGCCTTTGACAGTCATTCCTTGCCAACACGATCACATACCTTATGAATATCCTTGGATTCCTCCGTCTCCTAACCTTCCTTCCTGGGATGCTGTGCTGCTTTATCCGGCTCTTGTTTTACTAGAAGGAACAAATATTTCTGAAGGCCGCGGCACAAGCCTTCCTTTTACCTTATTAGGGGCTCCCGGATTAAACCATCACGAACTTGTGAATCTGATAAATGGGGAGAACGGTATTCGAGCAAGACCCCTTATCTTCTCACCTCATTCGGGTGAACTTAAAGGAAAGGAATGCCAAGGAGCTCACCTTTTTGTAACCGATTTTGACAAGTTCGATGCTTTCTCCCTTGGATTTAAGATTCTGACATTCTTAAGAAAATATTATTCTCCCTTTAAGTGGACTGAAATGAGTGATGAAAAGCATGGGTACTTTATAGACTATTTGCTGGGAACGGATTCTTTTCGGAAGAACCTTGATGAAGAAAATCTTCCTGAATCATCTCTTGTAGTTTTATAAATTTATGCTTACATACGAAATGAGGGTTGCTGTGAGATGCGTTAAGCGTGCATTTCCCTGGGGCCGATAAGATCCTTAAGGGAGCTGTTTTCGCCTTAATCCGTGGATTTTGGCAAATGGCGCCCACCTGCACATGCGGGCCACACGAGGATAAATATCGCTGACGGTCATTACGGCGCCCTCATCTCTCTTTATGCGAGGACTCCCTCATGCCTGCTTCTCAAAAAAAAATATTACGTGTTGTTATGAAAGAGAAACGAAGCTTGCTTTTTCAAGAGCACCCTGATGCGGGTGAAAAAATGATGACTCATTTTTTTAATTTTTTTGACTTACCTCCTGATACCATTGTTGGGGGGTATTGGCCAATAGGGAGTGAGTTTGATATCAGACCTCTCTTAAATAAACTCCTGGAAAAGGGTTTCAGGTGTGCTCTCCCCCGCATCACATCCGAGGGACTCATGTTTCATGTGTGGGACACTTCAATGCCACTTGAAAAAGGGGTGTTTCATGTTCTAGAGCCCGCATCCACAGCTCCCTCAATCATTCCTGACGTCCTTCTAGTGCCTCTTTTAGCCTTTGATAAACAAGGCCACCGTCTAGGTTATGGTCAAGGACATTTTGACCTCGGCACTAATATAATTGGTGTAGGAATCGGGCTGGGTAGTTCGTACGGATCAGACTATGGCGGAACACAAACCCCTGCAATTAATCCTCAATACGAACGCGGAATGTGGGATGTTGGGGGACCAGGGATAATCAGTCTTGGTGGTTATATTGCATTTAAAAC